>JANMGF010001488.1:0-32868 GCA_031374535.1 Polyangium sp. (in: bacteria) | reverse complement strand
GCCACCGCCGCCGCCGCCGCCCATGCCGCCGCCGCCGCCACCACCGCTGCGGAAGCCGCCGCCGCCACCGCCGCCGCCGCCGCCGCCCGGCGTTCGCTCACGCGCCTCGTTCACGGTCAAGGTGCGACCGTCCACGTTCTTGCCGTGAAGCGCGTCGATCGCCGCTTTCGCTTCGTTGTCGCCCGCCACGTCCACGAAGCCGAACCCGCGCGATTGCCCCGTCACCCGATCGGTCATGACCTGGACACCAACCACCTCCACCCCGGCGCTCTGGAAAGCGCTGCGGACGCTCTCCTCGGTGGAATGGAAGGCCAAATTGCCCACGTACAGTCGCTTGCTCATCCTCTGACCACCCGATGCACGACCTCTCCTGACCTTCCCCGGAGGCGACCCGGGCCGTGCATCGGATCGCTTCGAGACCACACAGACGAGCGACCGTCAGTCGACACGGATCGAGCGACCGCGAGCAAAGCGGGCTGGACGGGTTCGACGACGAACGGGCCTAGGGCGCTCGTGAGGCTAACGCCGCGTCCACGATCGCGCAAGGAACTATCGCGACGCAGGAAAGGCCGGTTTCCGCAGGCGATTGTTGGAAGATACGCGCGTCCGTCCACGGTACCGGAGAGGCTCGGCGCGCGTGTGGGATCTCCTCGACATTCCCGATGCCGACGCCGGGTCGGCGCACCAAGGAGCCGTCATGTCGTTCCAGAAGATCCTCGTGCCGGTCGCCTTCGAAGAGACCTCGGAGCACGCGCTCGAACACGCGTTTTCGCTCGCTGGCAAGCTCGGCGCCGCGGTCACCGTCGTCCACGTCTACAGCCTGCCCGTCTACAACTTCCCTGACGGCTCCTACATCCCCACGTCGGAGATGGCCGAGACCGTACGACAGGCCGCGCAACGTCAGCTCGACGCGTTCGTGAAGGCGCAAAACGACCGCGGCAGAAGGCTCGACGCGATGCTGCGCGAGGGGCGCGCGGCGGACGAGATCTGCAAAACCGCCGCTGAAATCTCGGCGGATCTGATCGTGATGGGAACGCACGGCCGCGGCCTTCTCGGGCGCGCGCTTCTAGGCAGCGTGGCGCTCGCCGTGCTCCGTCATGCGGATATCCCCGTGCTCACGATTCGCACGGCCAAGGCGTAGCGACGCTGGCCAGCTCAGCCACGCGAGAGCGCGCGGATCGCCTGCATGCGGGAGTCTTTTTGATCGGGCGGCAGGAAGACCGAAAGGGCCTGTTCGAGCGAGCCCAGCGCGCGCGCGAGCTCTGTCGGGCTCATCGTCTCCGCGGTCACGCCGACGCGCGAGCACGCGCGCTTGATGGTGCCTCGGGCAAACACCTCCGAAAGACCACTGGCGGCGATCACCTTGTCGAAGAGGGTTTCCGGCGGGCTCATGGTGGGGTGCGATTACGCTCGTTCCGTCAAGCCGTGGAACGATCGCGCAGCGACGCCTGACGTCGGGTCCACGTGTCCCTCTGCCTGAGCAAGGATGATCCGTAGATGCGATGGAATGGTGTACGGCTTCCCACGCATCGCCCTGATCACGTCCGACGTGGTTACCAGAATCGCTCGGCCGCTGCAACCCTGGAGACCCGCACCAACACGCGGCGACAGATCACGCGTATTTTCATTGTTGCATCTTTCCGATGTGACTTTCAGATCGCGGTTGCGGAAGAGCTCCGCGGCGCGCCATCCTCTGGGCCGCTTGAGCACGACCGCAGAGCTGTCCGGAGCGCGGCCCGCAGGCCGATCGGGGGCGCGAGGACGGCCCCTCGGCAAGCTCGGTCTACGCGTGACGGCGGCGACCTATCTCCTGGTCATGGTGGCGCTCCCGATCGCCACGCTCGCGCGCGAAGGGCTCTCGCGAGGCCTCTCAGCGCTCGGGCGGGCGCTTGTTCACCCCGTGGCGCGCGCGGCCGTCCTCCTGACGCTGGAGACGGCGCTCGTGATGGCGGTCGTCAACGCGGTGATGGGCACGCTCATCGCGTACGTGCTCGTCCGGTACCGGTTCCCCGGGCGCAAGCTCTTCGACGTGCTCATCGACCTGCCTTTCGCCATCCCCACGCTCGTGACGGGGATGATGATCGTGACGCTCCTCGGGCCCAGCGCGGCGCTCGGGCAGCTCTTCGAGGCGGCGGGGTTGCGTGTGGTGTATGCCCCGCCGGCGATCATCCTGGCGCTCCTTTTCGTGACGCTGCCCCTCGTGGTGCGTACGGTCCAGCCGGTGCTGCTCGAGCTCGACGTGGCCGACGAGGAAGCGGCGTTCACGCTCGGCGCGAGCGAATGGACGACGTTCCGGCGGGTCACGTTGCCCGCGATCGCACCTGCGATCCTTTCGGGCGCGCTCCAGAGCTTCGCGCGGGCCCTCGGCGAGTTCGGCTCGGTGGTCGTGGTGGCCGGCAACATTCCGCGGCGCACGTTGACCGCGGCGGTGCACGTGTTCGGGGAGGTCGAGTCGGGCGACGTGCACGCGGCGAGCGCGATGTCGCTCCTGCTCGTGACGATCTCGTTCTGCGTGGTGCTCGTGGTCTCCGCGTTCGGGAAGGCGGGGCGGCATGGCTGAACGGACGCACGTCGGAAGGGCCCGGGTCCGCGTCTTTTTGATCGGGGTGGCGATGCTTTACGTGGGCACGCTGGTGCTCCTGCCGGCCCTTTCGCTCCTGCGCGGCGCGCTCGGCGGCGGGCTCGGTCCGTTCTTCGAGGTGCTCACGCGGCCCGACGTGATCTCGGCGCTCGGGATGACGGCCAAGCTCACGGCGTTCGCGGTCGTGGTGAACGGCATGCTCGGCACGGCGCTCGCGTTTGTCCTCGTGCGGGATCGTTTTGTGGGCAAACGTATTTTCAATGCGCTCGTGGACGTGCCCTTTGCGCTCTCGCCCGTCGCGGTGGGCGTCGTGATCCTCACGCTCTTCGGCAAAGGCGGCCTGCTGCGTCCGATCACGGATTTCCTGGGCGTGGAGGTCGCGTTCGCCTGGCCGGCGATGGCCATGGCGACGGCGTTCGTGACGTTGCCGTTCGTCGTGCGCGAGGTGGGGCCGGTGCTCGAGGAGATGGGCACGGATCAGGAGCTCGCCGCGTACACGCTCGGCGCGTCGTCCTTCACGGCTTTTCTGCGCGTCACGCTGCCCGGCATTCGCTGGGGGCTCGCGTATGGCACGACGTTGACCATGGCGCGCGCGATCGGCGAGTTTGGCGCGGTGCTGCTCGTGTCGGGCGGGATCGCGGGGCAGACGGAGACCGCGACGGTCTTCGTGTACCGAGCGCTCGAGGACCGGGATGATCGCGGCGCGTACGTGGTGGCGACGGTGCTGGCGCTCGCGTCGATCGGGCTGCTCTTGCTACTCGACGTGGTGCGGAAGAATCGCGCCTCGCGCGCGAAGCCGGGAGGATAGGCGTCTTGGGTATCGTGGCGCGTGGTCTCGAGAAGACCTTCGGCGGCGGAGGACGTGCGGTCCACGGCGTGTCGTTCGAGATCGCAGCGGGCGAGCTCGTCGCGCTCCTCGGCCCGAGCGGCGGCGGCAAGACGACGGTGCTGCGGATCCTGGCGGGGCTCGAGTCGCCGGACGCCGGGCGCGTGTACCTGCGTGGCGTGGACGTGACGGACGTGCGCGTGCAGGAGCGGAACATCGGGTTCGTGTTCCAGAGCTACGCGTTGTTCCGGCACATGACGGTGCGCGAAAACGGGGGGGTTGGCCTTTCGATCCGGAAGAAGCCTGCGGCCGAGGTGGATCGCGTGGTGAGCGAGCTTCTCGGGCTGGTGCGTCTCTCGGATCTCGGCAAGCGGTATCCGCACGAGCTGTCGGGTGGGCAACGTCAACGCGTCGCGCTCGCCCGCGCGCTGGCGCCTGGGCCGAGCGTGCTTTTGCTGGATGAGCCCTTCGGCGCGCTCGACGCGAAGGTGCGGCTCGAGCTGCGCGAGTGGTTACGCAAGCTGCACGAGGAGCGCGCGATCACCACGGTGTTCGTCACGCACGACCAGGAAGAGGCGCTCAGCGTCGCGGATCGCGTGATCGTGATGAACCGCGGCAAGGTGGAGCAGATCGGGACGCCGGAGGAGATCTACGACCGCCCCGCCACGGAGTTCGTCGCGGGCTTCGTGGGATCGATCAACGAGCTGAAAGGCGAGGTGCACGGAGGTCGCGCGGATTTCGGGACCCTCGCGGTGCATGCGCCGCCGGGCGCGGGCGACGGGACGAGCGTACGTGCGTTCGTCCGGCCGCACGACGTCGAGCTCGTGGGGGTCACGAGCCGCGTGGAGAATCGCTCGAGCGTGGAGGTGGCGACGGCGCGCGTGGAGCGGCTCGTGCGTGTGGGGTGGATGGTGCGGATCGAGCTGAAGCTCGGCGACGATCAGCCGCTCTCGGTGGAGCTCACGAAGGATCGCGTGGCCGAGCTTGGGCTGGCAGAGGGGGACTCTGTGTTCGTGAACCTGCGGGATGCGAAGCTCTTCGTGCAGGACTACACGATCTAGCGGGCGTCTCCCGCGGGGGAGGCCCGAGGGCGTGGTCATGCTAGGTTTTCAGCATGAATGGTTTCCTTGAATCGGGCGCGGGGCGGAGGGCGGGCAGGGACAATCGAAGCGGGGTGCGGTGGGCCTCGCTCGTCGCTGCGGCGGCGATGGCCATGGGCACGTTCGGGTGTTCGTCCGTCACGAGCGAGTACGACGTCGACGCGGAGTTCACGGTCACTCCCAAGATCGACGGGACCTTTTTCTGGTGGAACGAGATCACGCTGGAGAGCGACGTGAGCTCGTACGGCGCGGCAAAGCTCGGGTTCGTGCGGGTCTCGGTGGCGCCGCCGGCCGAGGACCTCACGTTCCTCGACGAGATCCTCGGCGAAGCGGTGACCTCGACCGCGCGCACGCCGCTCGTCTCGAAGCTGGATATTCCCGCGAAGGAGGCTGACGTCATCCTCGACGTGCTCCACGAGGGCGACGTGGCGCCCTTCTTCGAGGACGGCAAGAAGGTCCGCGTCGAGTGGACGGGCCGCACGAATCCCGCCTTTCTGGCGTGGCCCCCGGGCGGCATCGACGTGTCCGTGAAAGTCAGGCTCGTGCTCGACTGAGCCGGCGCGTCGAGCGCTTCCGCGATCCGGGGGGATGGAGGTATCCTCCGGGAAGGGAAGATTCCATGCGCTCGAAGACGGGCATGTTTCGCTGGATCGCGATCGGCGTCGGGGTCGCCGCGATCGGCGTTTCGGCCATCGTCGTGTTCACGCGTGTCCCTCCCGAGCCCACGGCCATCGCAGCGCCGCTCGCCCTTTCCATCAAGGTGACGCCGCCCGAGCTCGGGCCGCCGCGGTTCGCCGAGACGCTCGACGTGTCGACGTTCCAGCGCGGCAACCTGCACACGCACAGCAAGTGGAGCGACGGCGATCGTCCGCCGAAGGACGTTTACACCTGGTATCGCAGCCACGGCTACGCGTTCCTCGCGCTCACCGATCACGACAACCGCGTCAGCCCCGAGACGTTCGCAGCGCTCGAACGGAAGAACTTCGTCATCATCGGGGGCGAGGAGGTGACGATGACGGCCGAGGACAAACCCGTTCACGTCAACGGCCTCTGCACGAAAAAGACGATCGGCGGCGGCAGGTTCAACACGAAACGCGAGGCGCTGCTGCACGGGGTCGACAGCGTGCACGCGCAGGGCGGCGTCGCGCTGGTGAACCACCCGAACTTCGACTGGGCGCTCACGATGGACGACGTGCGGTTGACGCGCGGCGCGGAGCTGCTCGAGATCTGGAGCGGCCATCCGTACGTGAACACGGAGGGGAGCGCGGAGCGGCCCTCGCACGAGGCCATCTGGGACACGTTGCTCGACGAGGGATGGTCGATCGGGGGCGTAGCGGTCGACGACGCGCATCACCTCGGTTTGACCAAACCAAACGTCAAACCGGCGAAGCCAGGCAAGGGCTGGGTCGAGGTGTTCGCGGAGAAGCCGGATCGAGCGCTCATCTGCGAGGGGCTCGGCAAGGGTCGGCTTTATTCGTCGTCGGGCGTGACGCTCACGCGGATCCGCGTCGGCGACGGGAAATTCAGCGTGTGGCCGAAGGAAGCGGGGGCGGTGGTCTCGTTCATCGGCGACGGGGGCAAGGTGCTCGCGAAGAGGGAGCGAGGCGCCGGCGGCGACGCGACGTACGAGCTACGCGGAAACGAGCACTGGGTGCGCGCGCGTGTGGCGCTGCCGAACGGGAAGATGGCCTGGACGCAGGCGTATCGCGTCGTCCGGTAGAGCAGTTTTTCGAGGGACGCGGGGTCGTCGAGACGATCAGGAGCGGGGCTGGTTTTTGCGGCGCGCGAGGAGGATCTCGGCGGCCGTGAGCGCACGCGGCGGGGGCGGGCCCGCAGGAGGAGCGCCGCCAGGCGTGTGCGGGGTCGTGCTCGCGCCGGGAGAATGCGGCCGGGCTGCCATGGATGGGGGCGCTTGGGGGGCCGACGCGGAGGGCTGCGACATCGAGATGGGCGCGGTCGCAGGCAGCGGTGCCTCGCGCGCGCGCTCGCGGGCCGTACGCTCTTTCGCCTGGAGGAGCGCGCCCACGACGGCGTCGGGCGAGCGAGGATCGGGGCCCGCATGCGCGAGGGCAGGGCGCTTGAATCGCAGCGCCTCGCGCGTACGTGCCGCCCACGCGACGACCGGCTCGGGGAACGCGAAACGGCGCGCGGCCACCGCGAGGAGCAAGGCAAAGCCCGCCATCGCGATCAGGATGGACGTGATGTCCTGGTAGGAGAAACGCCGCGCGGCGCGGTCGCCGAAGATGCCGGCGAGCGTGTCGCGACGTTTGCCGCCGGTGAGATCCGCGATGCGACCGAGGAGCGCGGCATCGGAGCCCGTGGGCCGGAGCTCCTCGCCCGCCGTGAGGGCCGCGCCCGCCGTACCGACGACGTCGCCCGACTGCTCGTCCTTGGCGATCGCGATGTACGTGCCGGGGCGCGAGAGCGGGATCGAGGCGGCATACGCGCCGGCGCCCGTGGCCTCGAGCGCGGTCTCGCGGGTGAAGCCGTCAGGGCCGGCGACACGCACCATCAAGCGCCGGAACGACTGCGCGCGGCCGTCGTCGCCGACGACCGTGGCGCGCACGTGGAGCTCGCCGCCCGAGGCGTCGGCCTCGACACGCACGCGGCCGTCCTCGCCCTTGCGCGTGATGTCGCGACCGAGCTGACCGACGAGCCGCGCCGCGCCGGGCCACGTCGTCCAGCGCGTGCCCCATCGGTCCTTCAGATCACTCGTGAAGACCGCGGAACGACCCACGCCCGCCGACCACACCGCGAGAATCGGATCACCCTCGGGTCCGGTCATGAGGACACTCGAGCGGCCCTTGGGGATCGTCACGACGTACCCGTCGAGCGAAGGCGCCTCGTCGAGGGAAACGCCCGAGAGGATGGCCGAGGGCGCGCTGCGGCCGACGCGGAACTCTTTCTCCACGACGGACGAACGCGCGGCGAGGATCGTCTCCTGCGAGAAGACCGCGGGCAAACGGTTGGCGTCCTCGATCAGGTAAAAACGGCCGCTCCCGAGGCGCGAAAGGGTCTCCAGCTCGGGCACGTCGCCGCCGTTGCCGAGGGCGATCACGCTGGTCGTGATGCCGGCGCGGAGCGCGTCGGAGACCATCGTGCGGCACGGGCCCATCTGCTCGGCGTCGGAGCCGTCGGCGAAGAGGAGCACGTGCTTCAGGTTGACGCGCTCCTTCGCGAGCGCGGCGTACGCGGCCTCGAGCGTGATGTCGACGAGGATGCCGCCGCCGCCGACCCCCACGCCGCGGATCGCGCGCTCGATCCCGGCCTTGTCGCTCACCGGGCCGAGCGGGACGCTCCAGTTCACGGCCGTATCCACGTGGAGCACGCCGAGCCTGTCGCCCGCGCCGAGCAGCGCCGCGCTTCGGGCGGCCGCCTCGTTGGCGAGCTCGAGCTTCGTGTGCGCGCCGGCCGAGGCCGCCATCGAGCCGGAGATGTCGATGCCGATCACCTCGGCGAGGCTGCCGCGGCGACGCTCTTGTTTGAGGTCGAACGATACGGGGGAGACTTCTTCGAGGGGCGTGCGCGCGTATCCGCCCGGTCCCAGGCTGCGATCGCCGCCCATGAGGAGCAGGCCGCCGCCGAGGTCACGCACGTAACTCGCGAGCGCGTCGATCTGGCCGGGCGAAAGATCCGAGGCGCGCACGTCACCCAGGACGACGAGATCGTACCCCACGAGCCCCGCGAGATCCGCGGGCACGCGGCTCGTAGACCCCTCCTCCACCTTGAACGCTGCCGCCTCGAGGGCCCGCGCGACGAAGGCCGTTTTCCCAGCGTCTCCGTCGAGTACCAGCGCGGAGGCTTGTCCGCGCACGCGCATAAAAGCGCTGCCCGCGTTGTCCTCGGGGGATTGATCGAGCGTCGGATCGGCCGCCGTGATCTCCACGTCGTACCGATGAAACCCAGGTCCAGGCGCCTTCTCGCGGATGCGCAGCACGTCCTCGCCCGCGGCGATCTTCGCGCCTGCTTGGGCGATGAGCTCGCCGTCGCGCCTCAGCCGGATCTCGATCGCGGCCGGGCTCGGCGACGACGTCACGAGGCGCAGATCGATGGGTTCGCCCTCGTCCGCGCGCGTGGGCGCACGGAGCGCGACCACGCGGATGTCGGGGATCGAGCGCTGCTCGAGGGACACCACGTCGACCGGGATCTCCGCGGCCACCGCTGCCGCGGCTGCGGCCATCGTGTCGCCACGCGTGGCCACGCCGTCCGAGAGCACCACGATACGCGCGGCGCTGTCGGCCGGCACCTCGGCCAGGGATCGACGGATCGCCGCGCCGAGATCCGTGCCGTCGCGGCCCACGGAGACGCGCTGCGGGGCGGGGAGATCCGACTTCGGGCGCGGCGGATCCTCGGTCGCTGCGTCCGCGCCGAAGATGATCGTCCCGATCCGATCCTCCTCGCGCATCCCGAGCTCGGCCACCGCGAGCTCCTGCTTGATGCGTTGCTCGGCGCTCGGGACGAGGTCGATCGAGCGGCTGCGATCGATCGCCACGAGCACCGTGAGCCTGTCGAGCGGGCGTCCGAGCTCGGGCCCGGCCGCGGACATGGCCGCGATGAACGTGGCGAGCTGGGCGAGCAGATCCCCGAGCCTCGTGCGGAAGGGGCCCTGGTTCGTCCAGCCGGTCGCGAGGCGGTACGCGACGAACATGGTGGCCACGAGCGCGAGCAGCGTGATCTGCGGCCGCGCGAGGCGCAGGTAGCCGCCGGGGACGAGGCCCGTCCAGACGAGGCCCACGTAGAGCGCTGGGAGCGCGCCCAGGATCATCCCCGCGAGCAGCACCTTGCGCCGCAGAAGGCCGGCCTCGCGGATGACCCAGCGGGCGAGCAGGACGAACACCAGGACGAAGGCCGCGAGGGCCACGAAAGGCACGTACGGACGCACGACGCTCGGGATCATGCCGCGGCCCTCCTCTCCGGCGCGGGAGGTCGCTTCGACAGGGCCGGCGCGGCGGGTGAGAGCTGGGCTTTTCGTGTCAGGTACCAGACGTCGAAGACCACGAAGCCCAGCGCGAGGAGCGCGAGCACCCAGGTCCACTCGTTGTGCGCATCGGGCTCGACGCCCGCGGCCGTCACCTTGATCGCGTCCTTGCCCGGGCCGGCCGGGGCCATGACGCTGCCGAGATCACTCTCGGTCGCGCTCGTGAGGTTGGCCGGAGCCACGAGCGCGCCTCCCTCGGGGCCCTGCCACGAGAGCTGGTAGAGACCCACCTTCGAGATGTCCGGCACGACCGCGAGCCCGCTCCGCAACGAAACCTCGAGTTTGTCGCCGGCCGGGCCCTTCACCTCGACGTCCTTCGCCGAGGAGGGAAGCCGCACGCGGAGCGGCTCGCCAGCCCGCGCGGGCCCCGTGATGCCGTGCGCGCGGTGGACACGGGCCTGCTCGAGCAGGTTCCGCATGAAAAGCACGAAGCTTGCCTTGAGCGGCCAGTCGCTGTCGCCGACGTCGAACCCGAGCAGCGTGCCGGTGCGCGTCGGCGTCGAGATGTCGGTCGCGATCGTGCCTTCCTGCGTGCGGATGAGCTCCTGCGTCGGGCCCTCGGGCTTGAGCGCGTTCGCCTTGGCGATCGTCACGCCGTCGAGCGACAGAAACCGCATGCGCGCGTCCCCGCTCTCCCACGACGTGATCCCCGGATGCTCGAGCGTCCTGCCGACCACCGTGCCGAAACATCGACCCGCGGGCGGCGCGACGATCAGAAGATCACCGCCGGGCACGAAGTCCGGGCACGCGCCCTCCACCACGACGAACGCGTCGATCTCGACCGCGGCCGGCTTGGCCAGATCCGCGACGGAGACGCTCTTCATCGCCGCCGCCGGATCACTCACGATCGCCCGCTCGATCCACGGCGATGCCTTCTCCGGATCGGGCGCCGCGTACACCACGGGCAGTTTGTCCCCGGCGGGCACGCGCGCATACGCCGCGTCGTCGACCTCCATCGCGTCGTGCGGCGCGATGTCGAAGATGAGCCCACGCCGGTAGTCGCCCGGGCTCGGCAAGAAGTCGAGCACCACGCCCTGACGTTCGCCCGGCTGCACCAGGATCTTGCGGGACCCGAGGACGTCGGACGCGTTGTCCTCGCGCATCGTCACGTAAAGCTCGCGCGGCGCTTTGCCGAAGTTTGCCACCACGAGGAACGCCTGCACCTGCTCGCGTTTCAGCGTCGGCTCGATGCCCGAGCGCACGTCCACGCGCACGATGGCCGCGTTCTCTGCCGGCGTGCCCACGGTGATCACCTCGATCGGCAAGGACACGCCGGAGAGCGCCGCCGGGGCCGCGAGGTTGCCATCCGTCACGACCACGATGCGCCGCGATCCGCCGAGCTGCCGCAAGCGATCCACCGCGAGCGCCACGGCCGCGCCGAGATCCCCCTCGACGTCGTGCACGCGGAGCGCCTGGAGCGCCGCCTTGAGCCGCACCACGTCGCGATCGAGGGGCGCCACCACGCGTGCGTCGCGCCCTGCCTCGAGCAAAAGCGCGTCGCTGCCCGGACCGAGCGACGACAGGATGTCCTCGGCGACCGTACGCGCGAGATCCATCCGCGTCTTGGTCTCGGCCCCGGCCAAACTCTTCGTCGACATCGAGGCGCTCGCGTCCACGATGATCGCCAGGTGATCCCCCGTGATCGCCCTGCCCCGCGTCGCCGGCCGCGCGAGCGCGAGCCCGAGCAGGAGAAGCGCGAGCGCCTGGAGCACGAGCGGCACCTGCGCGATGAGCTTCTGGAACGGCGAACGCGCGATGAGATCCCGCTTGGCCGAGGCCCAGAGCCACGTCGACGCGACGCGCTTCTTCTTGCGCCGCACCTTCAGGATGTAGAGCAAGACGAGCGGAGCGAGCAGCCCGAGGAGCGCGAGCCCCTTCGGCGCCAGCAGATCGAGCGGCGAGGACATTCAGTCGATGCTCCTCGCGACGATCCTTCGGATCGCGCTCTCCAGCGGTTCGTCCGTACGAACCCGGACGTACGTCGCGCGCAGGCGCTTCGCCATTTGCCGCAGCTCCTCGCAGAGCCCCGCGAATCGCAGCACGTACGCCTCGATCGCCGTCGCATCCATGGTCACCTCGACGACCGCGCCGGTCTCGGCGTCCTCGAGCGCCCAATCGCCTTCGTACGCCGGCTCGATCTCCTCGGGCGCGACGACCTGCACGAGCACGAGATCGTGGCCCGCGGCCGCCGCACGGCCGAGCGCCGCGGCGAGCGGCCCGCCGTCGAGGAAATCGGAGACGACGAGGAGCATCCCTGCACGCTTGTTCTTTTGTATCAGCCGATCGACGGCCCGCGCGAGATCCGTCCCGCCGCCCGGCGTGATCGCCCCGAGCGCGCGCAAAAGTGCGGGCAGCCCGCTCCGGCCTCGCACCGGCGTCTCCTCGCGCTGGATGCCCTCGCCGGCCGTCACCACCTGCGCCCGCTCCGACTTGGCCAGCGCCATGTACCCGAACGCCGCGGCGATGCGGCACGCCGCCTCGAGCTTCGTCGGCTCGCCGAAATCGAGCGACGCCGACGTGTCCACGAGGAGCCGCACGATCACGTCTTCCTCGGCGCGGAAGAGCTTCAGCACCGGCTCGTCCGTGCGCGCGTAGGCCGCCCAGTCGATGCGGCGCATGTCGTCGCCGGGGCTGTAGGGCCTGTGCTCCTGGAACTCCGCCGAACCCCCGCGCCGCCGCGCGACGTGTTCGCCCGAGCCGCCCGATCGCGCGCGGATCTCCAGGCGCCGCCGCAGCACCTCGAGCTCACGTACGAAGGCCGGATCGAGGAGCCGGGAGGTCAACCCCGGACGAGTCTCCTGCATCCGAGCCCTTCTGGCCCAGCGCCGCGCCGGCGTCGAGAGCGTCGCGCCCCACCCCCGCGCCCCCGGCTTCCCTACCTCCCCGTCGATGGTGGGACGAATCACAGCCTAGGTCTTTCGCCTTGCCTTCGGGCCCAGGAGCTATGGTCACAAAAATTACCATACTCCGTCAGCATACGTTTTTGCTTACACTGTCAATCACGGAAGAAGAGCCGGCTTTTCAACAGGAGGAAGTGATGCTCGAGCGGCGACGATGGAGAGCTCATGGGTTGGCGTTGGTGGCGCTCGCCGCGATCGGGTGTAGCGGCGACGGCGAGACCACGTCCACGGGGACCAACGTGACCGGCTCGGGCGGGGACGGCGGCAGAGGCGGCATGATGGCCGGCTCCGGCGGCTCCGGCGGCATGGCTGGCGGCGGCGGCGAAGGCGGCAGCGGCGGGATGATGGCCGGCAGCGGCGGGATGATGGCCGGCAGCGGCGGGATGATGGCCGGCAGCGGCGGGATGATGGGTTCTGGCGGGATGATGATGGCCGGTTCCGGCGGGATGATGGCCGGTTCTGGCGGGATGATGGGTTCCGGCGGGATGATGATGGCTGGTTCCGGCGGGATGATGGGTTCCGGCGGGATGATGATGGCCGGTTCTGGCGGGATGATGGCCGGTTCTGGCGGGATGATGGGTTCTGGCGGGATGATGGCCGGCTCCGGCGGCATGGGCGGCGCCGGCGGACAGGCCGCGTGCGTCAACAACGCCGATTGCGACGACAGCATCGGGTGTACCGCCGACGCGTGCGTGGCCGGCGCATGCGAAAACCTCCCGAACAACGCGGTCTGCGACAACCAGGCGTTCTGCGACGGCACCGAGATCTGCGACCCGGTGAACGGCGCCGCTGGCACCGGTTGCTCGCTGAGCTCCGGCTCGCCCTGTGACGACGGCAACACGTGCACCGTCGACACCTGCAGCGAGCCGTTCGACGGCTGCATGAACACGCCGAACAACGCCCTCTGCGACGACGGCGTCGCGTGCAACGGCGTGGAGACCTGCGGCGTGCTCGGGTGCATCTCCGGGACGCCGCTCAACTGCGACGACAACGTCCCCTGCACCGACGATTTCTGCGATCAGCAGACCGGCGGCTGCGCCCACGTCGAGAACGACGGCAAGTGCTCGGACGGCAACTTCTGCAACGGCGCCGAGGTCTGCGACAAGGCCATGGGCTGCAAGCCCGGCACGGCCATCAACTGCAACGACAACATCCCCTGCACGGCCGACGCCTGCGACGAGGCGACCAACAGCTGCGCGCACACGGCGAACAACGTGGCCTGCGACGACGGCCAGTTCTGCAACGGCGCCGAGTCGTGCGTGGTGGGCGTCGGCTGCCAGGGCGGCAACCCCGTCGCTTGCAACGACAACCTCTCCTGCACCTCCGACAGCTGCTCCAACGTGCAGAAGAAGTGCGTCTACACGCCGAACAACGCGGCCTGCGACGACGGCCTTTCCTGCAACGGCACCGAGTCGTGTGATCCGAACGGCGGCGCTGCCGTCACCGGCTGCAAGAACGGCTCCGCCGTGGCGTGCCCGTCCGACGGCGTCCCTTGCACGAACGAGGCATGCCAGGAGCCGAACGGCGCCTGCACGTCCTCGGCCGACAACAGCAAGTGCCCCGCGGGCGAGCTCTGCATCCCCCTCGCCGGCGGCTGCACGACGGCGCAGCCTTGCCAGAACGCGGCCGAGTGCGACGACGGCAACGCCTGCAATGGCGTCGAGACGTGCAGCGTCGTCTGCAAGCCCGGCGTCCCGGTCAACTGCAACGACGGCGTGCCTTGCACCGTCGACGCGTGTAACCCGCAGACGGGCGCGTGCGTGAACGCGCCGAACAACAACGTCTGCGACAACGGCTTCGCCTGCGACGGCGTCGAGAGCTGCAACCCGCTCGTCGGCTGCATGGGCGGCCCGCCCGTCAACTGCAACGACGGCGTCGCGTGCACGTTCGACCAGTGCAACGACCCGTCCGGCAGTTGCTCGCATTTCCCGCAGGACGTCATCTGCGACGACGGCATCTTCTGCAATGGCACCGAGTCCTGCTCGGCCGCCGGCTGCAACCCGGGCTCGCCGCCCACCTGCAACGACGGCATCGCTTGCACGAGCGACGTCTGCGACCCGATCCTCGACACGTGCAAGGGCGTCCCGAACAACGCCCTCTGCGGCTGCGGCGAGACGTGTAACCCCGCGCAGGGCGGCTGCGGCAACTTCTGCCAGATCGCCGAGTGCCAGGGCAAGGTCTACGCCTGCGGCGACTGCATCGACAACGACGGCGACTGCAAGACGGACTCGGCCGACGACCAATGCCTCGGCCCCTGCGACAACACCGAGGCGAGCTTCTACGGCGGCATCCCCGGCCAGAACAACTCGCCCTGCAAGTCCGACTGCTACTTCGACCAGGACACCGGCGCGGGCAACGACGATTGCTACTGGAGCCACAAGTGCGACCCGCTCTCCGTCGCGCCGAGCTACCCGCCCGAGGGCAGCCAGTGCGAATACAACCCGAACGCGAGCATCGCGGGGTACAGCGGAACGTGCGCCCAGGCCCAGCAGACGCAATCGGCGGAGTGCCTCGATTACTGCGGCCCGCTCACGCCGAACGGCTGCGACTGCTTCGGCTGCTGCGCCCTGCCCGGCCTGAACTACACGGTCTGGCTCGGCTCGGAGAACCCCTCCGGCACGGGGAGCTGCAACGCGGGCACCCTGAACGACCCGACGAAATGCAAGCCCTGCACGCAGGTCACCGCGTGCCTCAACACCTGCGAGATCTGCGAGGTTTGTATCGGCAAGCCCGACCTGCCGCCCGGCTGCGTCGAGCAAATCTGCCCGGTCGGCGTGCAGAAGTGCGGCCAGGCGGGACAGCTCCCCTGCCCCGCCGGCGAGAGCTGCATCACCGGCTGCTGCTACCCGAATCCGACCGTGAGTCCCTGAAAAAAACCGAGGGGGCGAGGAATTACGCCTTCGCCCCCTCGGACGTTTTTTCAATCGGTGATCGAGAGCTGGACCAGGTCGTTCACGAGGTCCGGCCCGATGCCATTCAGCATGTTCTCATATCCCGGCCAGATCGTATTGCCATTCGCGTCGACCCCGATTCCGTCGGGACCGACGAACGAGGGCAAGCCGTGGTTCGTCAAGAGGACCACCACGAGATCCCGCGAGGGATCCGGGTCGACCGTGATGAACGTGCCGGCCCCGCCGATCTTCGAGACGGCGAGCTGGGACGAATAAAGGCCCGTGACGACGTGCGCCCCGGGCACGGTGTCCGCGAGCTCCCAGCCATACCCCTTGTTCGCGAAGAGCAGGTCGTCGAGCCAGCTCGAGGTCACGCCCGAAATGCCGAGCGGTGTGTCCGAAGCGTCCTTCGACTGGAGCGACATCATCCCCTCGACGAGCGGCGGGGGCGTGACCACGGCGATCTGACAGGTCGACATCCCGGGCAAACAAAAGCCCGAGGACGGCGTCCCGATGACGCGCGCGCCGCGGTTCAGGAAGAGCTGACCAAAAAGCGCGAGGTCCCACGCGGTCGAAAAGGCTCCGTCGCAGCCGGTCACGAAATCGGTGTGGTCCTCGATCCAGTAGTCCTGCTCATCGGCCACCTCGCCTCGCATGTACCGCGGCGAGCCGTCGGGCGTGCGGGACGTCGAATAACCGGTGCCCACGAAACGCGGCTGTTTGCCGGGCATCGACGCGAGGGGCCGCCACGCCGTGTCGACCATGCCGAGGGGGCCGAAGATGCGGTTTTGCGCTTGCACGTCGAGCGGCGCGTTGCCCGCGACCTCGACCACGCGGCCGAGGAGGCGGTAGCCGATGTCGCTGTAGAGGACCCTCGTGTTCGGCGGAAAAAGGAGGCTCTGCGCGAGGATCGTGGACCAAGGGTCGTTGTCCCCCACGAGATACGCAGCCGTATCGACGGGGTGGCCCGAGGTGAAGCGCACGAGATCCCGCACGAGGATGCCCGACTTTTCCGGCGTGGCGAACTCGGGCAAATACTGGGCGACGGGCGCCGAGAGCGAGAGTTTGCCCTCGTCGTGGAGCTCGACCGCCAGAAACGCCGTGAAGAGCTTCGTCACGGACTGGACGTCGAAGATGCCGTCGGCCGGCATCACGGGGTTTTCGGTGGGAGAGCCGGCGAAGTTCCCGTCCCTTCGGCCGAACGACTGGTGCAGGACGACCTTGCCGTGACGCGCGACGAGGAAGACGGCGCCATCGATCGTGCCGGCGTCGACGACGCTCTGCACGTGGGCCGCAGCGTCGGCGAGGATGCCCGCATCCATTTGCACTTGCTGGGGGGTCGAGGCGTACTCGAGGTACTCGAGGCGATAGGGTTGCGCCGCGCTCGACGGCGCCTGGGCCGCTGCGAGGGTCGGTGCGAAGAGGAGGGAAGAGAAGAGCGCCGCGCGAACAAAACGTTTCATGGTGCCTCCGTGGAGGGGGAACGATTTCCCGGGATGGCCCTTGCTGGTTCGAATCGTGGCGGCGCTCTGCGGCGTTTCGTCGGTCGGTGGACGCCGCGCCAAAAGGCTCGGTCGTCGTTCCCGAAGACGGCGCTCATGGCCGTCTTTCACGCGCACTCGTCACGATGACAATCCGGGGGGCTACAACAGGTTAGTTCCCTTGCGGGATGCCTGTGAACGCAAAGAGGTTGCGGGTCGGTAAAAAAATTCCGCCCCGAGGCCCACCTGCCTCCCCGCTGCTCGCCCGATCATCCGATGATGCAGAAGGGCTTTTCGTGTCGCCTCGCGCCCGGGATGTCCGAGCCGTTCGCGCAGGACGAGCGATTCGGTGAGGTACGTCTTCGCCTGATCGACGTCCCCCGCGCGAGAAGATCCCGTTCGGCATCGGGCAAGGCGCGCGCATAGGCTGCGAGGACCTGGGCGAGCCTGCGCGCGAGGGGATCATCCTGCGCGGCCTCGGCGAGGGAAAGCGGATCGAGCGGATACAAATCCCCGCCAAGAAAAGCGCCCGCATACGAGCCTGCCACGGCGAGGGAAAGCGCATGCCCGCCCGAGGCCTCGACCACCCGCGAAAACGCCTCCCCCTCCCCCGTCGCGCCCCACGACCGCAACAAACGCTCCGCATCCGGCGGCGAAAGCGGCCCGAGCTTCACCGTACGCGCCCCCGCGTCGGCCCAGGCCCCCAGATCCCCTAGCAAAAACCGCGACGTGACGAGCGCCCGCGCCGCCCCGAGCCCCCGCGAAAGCGCGACGAGCAACCGCCGAAGCAGGGGATCCAGTTGCTCCCCCGCTTTGGCCTCGGCCCCCGCGAAATACCGCACGGCGTGCGCCAGAAACGCCTCCGTGCGTTCGTCGTCGTAAAAGCTCCACACGAAGACGCCGCCCGGCCGCGCGTCGCCTCCGATTCGCGCCAGCAATCGCTCGGCGATGGCCGTTTTCCCCGCGCCGCCCACGCCCACGAGCGCGACGACGCCCGGCCCCGCGTCCTTGCGGGTCGCACGACGCAGCCGCAAGCTTTCCCCCCATGAACGTGATCGAGAAACAGCTGCTCTCCACCGACAAGGAGCTCTTCACGCTCTCGAACGTGCTCGCCCCCGCGGAGTGCGACGCGCTCATCCAGGGCGCCGAGGCCCAAGGCTTCGCGGACGCGCCGATCACGGTGGGCGTGAACAAGTACATGATGGCCCCCGACGTCCGGAACAACCGGCGGGTGATGATGGACGACACGGCCCTCGCGGCGCGGCTCTGGCCCCGCGTGGCGCCGCACGTCCCTTCGCGGCTCGGCGAGTACCGTCCTGTGGGGCTGAACGAGCGATTCCGGTATTATCGCTACACGCCGGGCCAGCAATTCGACTGGCACATGGACGGCGCCTTTCTCCGCTCGCAGGACGAGCAGAGCCTGTTCACGCTGATGTTTTACCTGAACGAGGGCTGCGCCGGCGGGACGACGGATTTCATGTACGTGACCGACGACGAGATCCGCGTGGCGCCGCGGCGTGGAATGGCGCTCGTGTTTTCGCACCCGCTTTACCACCGGGGCGCGCCGGTGATCGAGGGGACGAAATACGTGCTCCGGACAGATGTAATGTACCGACGGGGGTGAGGGATCAGGGCGTCGTGGGGGGACGAGGCATCCAGAGCGTGGAGAGGTCGATTTCGATGGCCTCGAAGGGTTCAGCGTGGATTCGTTCCTCCTCGGCAAACGTATCGACGACGACCCACATCTTTCCCTCGAGACGATAAACTTCCAGCGTCCGGAGCTCGGGATCGATGATCCAGTAATGCCGGACGCCGTGCTGGGCGTAAAGCTTGAGCTTCGTGGTCCGGTCCGTGACCGCGGTGCTGTGCGAAAGGATCTCGCAAATCCAGTCCGGGATCACCACGACCGGACCCTCCTTGGGCTCCTCGAAACGCTCGAGCCGCCAGCCACCGAGGTCGGGGACGCGGATGTCCTCACCGAACCGGATCCGCGGCTCGATACGGATCGCCCAGCCGCCAGGACCACCATCGCCGAGATCGAAGGGGCCGCCTATCCGGTAACCCAACCTCGCCTGCGCCCGCCCGTGCGGCGGATGCGGCCGAGGCATGAGGACCATCTCCCCACCGACGATCTCCCCGACGAACCCCTCGGGCACGTCCTCCAGGTCTTCCCAGGTCTTCGGACGCTTCAACGTGCGAGCCGGATCCGACATACGCTCACCCTACCACATCCGCCGCCCCTCGGGCCCGTCCCCCTTCACCGCGCCGGAAACGCCGTCCACCCCTCGAAATCCGGACACGCCTCGCCACACGCGCCCACGAAAAGCGCTGCCGGATCAAAAAAACCATCGTCCGGCGGCGCAATCGCCCCCGAAAGCCCCGGTGCCCCGCTCATCAGCGAAAGATTCACCGCCGTCCGCGAGGACAAACGCAAGCCACTCTCGCCTCCCCCGAGCTCCCGGTTGTTCCGCACAGAAACCATCGCCCAGATCGACTCCGAGAAATCGGGCTCGTCGTCCTCGAAATTCTCCTCGCTCGCGAAGATCGAATGGCGGATGTCGAGTTGCCCCTCATTTGCATTCTCGTGCGTGAGCGCCTCGTCGATGCCCAGGCTCGCGACCCCTGCGTCCGCCACGAGCATGTCGAAGATCTGCCCCCGCGTCCCTCCCCGGAGCTTCACGTTCGTCCCGTACTGGTCTTCCATTCCCACGAGGGTCACGTTGTAAAGCAGGGGATCCGAGGGCCCCGATGCTTGTCCGTCGCCCTCGAAATCGTCCAGGCTCTCGCCCGCCTGGATCCCCGTGTCGCCCTGCTCGTCGCCCATCACGATGCCGATGAATTGACCCTTGCCCTGCCAGCCGAGGGACCAGTCGAAGCCGTCGTCGTCGTACATCGTGACGAGGATGTGCTTCACCGAGACCGTCCCGCCCCGCACATCCATGGCGTCGCCTTCGGTGCGGTGAATCTGCACGTGGTCGACGACCGTGCGACTGCCGACGCCCTCCAGGCGAAATCCGCCCGGGGAGCCGGCCGCGCCTTCATTCCGGCCCGCGAATTCAATACGCACGTAATGCAGCTCGCCGCTGTCGTCGTCGTTGATGGCACCACCACAGAAGACGTCATACCCGACGGGAAGGACGTTCAGAGGGCGCGCGCCGCCGAGCGCGTTGATCGGAGCGCGGCCGCATAAAATGATGCCGCGCCAATCCCCCGCGACCCGCGTGGACGCCGCGCTGGTGAAAACGACGGGCGCGTCCTTCGTACCCTTCGCGACGATGCGGCCCCCGGGCTTCACGAGGATCCCGCCCTCGGGCTCGGCGAGGATCTGCGTGCCCGGCTCGATCGTGAGCGTCGCGCCTGATTCAACCTCCACGATGCCCGTGAGGATCGCCGTTTGATCGGCATACCACGTGGTATCGCGGTCGATTGGACCCGAGACCTCGATGCTCGGCCGCAACACGCCCTCCTCGAGGCCAAAAACCGAGGCGCACCCGGCCCCGCCGGAGCACGCCAGCACCCCAAGGACAAACGCAAGGTTTTCGAGACGAACGTACATCAGAAGCTCCCTCGCACGGTCACGTTCCCCGGCCCGAACGAAAAGGAGACGTATGCCGGGTTTTTGGGCTCCAAAGGGCGACGGTTGATGTTCGTGAGGGACAGGACGAAAAGCGAAGCACCGGCGACCGTGAGAATCGCTCCCGGGACGAACACGGCCGTCCCCACGCCCGCGAGGCCAAGGGCGTCCTTGCGAATCGCGACGCCTTCACGATCACAATAGGTCGCATCACAAAACGGATCCGCTTCGCCGTAACGAGCACGCGCCGCGAGCCCGATGCCGAGCGACGCCCCCATCAAGAGAACACCTGCTCCCCCGAGCGTGATACCAGTCACCCCTACCGGCCCAATTCCCTTGTTTTCCGGCGGCGGCCGTGGCCGCGGCGGCGGCGCCTTCACGGGCTCAGGAACGGGCGGAGGCGGCACCGCGATTTTCACGTCCTCGAGCGGCGGCAAAGAGACGGTTTTCGTCCCGCCCCCCCGCTCGATCACGACGGAGATCGAATGCGGAACCTTTCCTGGCGCGCGGGCGTCGATCGTGTACGTCCCCGGATCGATGGGCACAGCCGTGTTCCACAGGACCGACCCGAATTCTTGCCCGTCGCGGCGCACGACGAGGCCCTCGCGCGGCATCGATTCCGGAATCTCGATGACGAGCCGTGATACCACGGATTCGAGGGCGTCGGCCCGCTCGCGCCCGATCTTCTCCCGCTCGTTTTGTCCCGCCCGGCGCGCCGCGGAGGCGGCCTCGCGGAACGTGGCCCATGCGGTCGCCGTTTTGCCGAGTTTTTCCTGACAGTCGCCGAGGTACAGCAACGTACCGATGCCCGAATCGAGCTTGTGGCTCTCCGCGAGCCGCGGGCAAGCGTGCTCGTAATCACCCTTGGCGAGGAGGGCGAGCGCCTCCTGGAAAAGATGCTCGGCCGCCGCCGCGTCCCCCTGCTGGGCAAACCCCATCCGCGAATTCGCGAGGACCGCCAGGGCCAAGACCATTCCAAAAGACCGCGGTTTCACTTGCGGCCTCCGAAATCGGGAAGGGGGCCGGACGCGGGGGCCACGCTCGTGGGCACCGTGGCGGCCTCCGTCGTGGAGAGGCGCGGCGCGCTCGTTTTCACGGGAGCCGCGGGCCTCGGAACCTCCGCGCTCACGGGCGCCTGGGGGACGACGCTCGGTGGCGTGGCGGGGACCGTCGTGGTCGTCGCGAGCGGAGCCACGGTCACGAGGGGTGCCGGCGCCTCGAGGACCGGGGGCGGGGGCGGCTCCGCGGTCAATCCCTTCGAGCTACCGTCCCCGCGGCCGAGCAAACGAGTGCCCACGATTCCCAGGACCAACGCAAGGAGACCGGTCAGGACGAACCATTTTCCCGACCGCGAAGCCCCCGCCCCGGGCTCGGTCTGCGACCACGTCGCGGCCGTTTTGCCCATCGGCGGCGCCGAAACCCGCTCGTCCGGGGACGTCTTCAACCGCGACGAACCCGTCGTTTGTCCCGGTGAGGAATTGCCGGTCTTCATCGGCGGGGCCTCGGGCGGCGGCAAACTCGTCCCGTCGCGAGACGCGGCGAGGTGCGCATGAATGCGGTCGAGCAGCGGCCTCGCTCGCGCAGGCGCGAAGGGCGCGAGGGCCTCCGCAAGCTCGGCGACGCTCTGAAATCGATCGACCGGGTCTTTTTGCAGGCAACGCAGGACAACGTCACCGAGCGCGGCCGGCAGGTCCGCGCGATGCGTCCCCGGCGAAACCGGATCCTCGGTCATCAGCACCATGATGAGCGACCCGAGCGAATCGGCGACGAACGGCATCGCCCCGGTGAGCGCCTTGTAAAGCACCACGCCGAGCGACCAGATGTCACTCCGCGCGTCGACCTCCCGCGCCGCGCGAAACTGCTCGAGCGACATGTAAAGCGGCGAGCCGAGGATCGCGTTGCTACGCGTGAGCGCCGTCCCCTCGATCGCCCCCGGATCGCGGTATTTCGCGATTCCGAAATCGAGCACCTTGACCACGGGGCTCCCGTCGGCGCGGCGGGTCACGAAGAGGTTCGCCGGCTTGATGTCGCGATGCACGATGCCGCGCCCATGCGCCTCCGCGAGCGCCTCGCAGGTCTGGAGCACGATCTCGCACGCTTCTTCGGTCGCGAGCGCCCCGGCCCCTCGAATCATCACGTCGAGGTCTTTGCCTTCGAGGAACTCCATCACGAGGTACGGCACCCCGTCCTCGAGCGTGCCGAAATCGAGCATACGCGTGACGTGCTCGCTCTTCAGCTTGGTCGCCGCCTGGGCCTCCCGCAAAAAACGCTTCTTGCCGACCTCGTTCTTGGCGGCCGCCTCGAGCATGAACTTGATCGCGACCCGCTGCTCGAGATCGGTGTGCTCGGCCAGGACGACGGCGCCCATGCCGCCCACGCCGAGGACCCGATCGACGCGGTATTTCCCGGCGATCACGTCACCTGCCTGCACGGGAAGATCGGGCTGTGTATCGCTGCTCATGGGCGGAAACGTTATCCCGAGCCTATCGAGAACGCGCCGCGCCGGCAAGCCCGTCGCGCGCGTCCATGAGCGCAAACCCCAGCAAATGGAGCCCCGCCGGATACCATTGGCTCAAGCAAAACGAACCCAGCGCCCCGTCCTTGCCCGGCGTATGGCCCCAGAAGAACAGGAAATCGAGCGGCTCTCCGCGCTCTTGCCGGGCGACCAGGGTGGCGACGTCCATGGCGGGATCCTACCCGCTTTTCCCGCGGCGGGGAAGCCTCGCGCCCGTGGACCTGGGCCCTCCTGGGCGGTACCGTGCGAGGACCGGCCCCGAAAAGGCCAGCGGAGAACTCCTTCATGCGTTCACTCGTCTTGCTCTTCGCGTCCGCCGTGCTGCTCGCCGCAGCCCCCGTTTCCGCCGACGTGGTCGAGCCTCCCCCGATGAATTGCCCCGAGGGCAGCGAAGGCTCGACGTGCCACGGCGGCCCGCACTGCGCGCCCCTGTCCTGCACGTCCGACGCAGATTGCGAGGACGGCAGCCAATGCGTCGACCGGCAGTTTTGTATCGGTGAAATCAGCTGCGTCGGCGGCTTCTTCCCTCCCGACGCCGCGCCTCCGCCGCCCACGCCCGTCGTGCTCGCGCTCTGCGACGCGGCCGGCGCGTGCGCGATGGGCACGTGTACGCCCTCCAAGGTCTGCGGCGGCGGCCCGTCCTCGGGATCGGGCAGCGCGGGGGGCGGGGGCAGCGCGGGCAGCGGCGCAGGCGCGGGGGACAGCGGGAATGGGGATGTCACCGTGAAAGGATGCACCTGCTCCGCGGCCGGCGAAAGCGCGGGGCCATGGCTCGGCCTGGCCGCGTTCGCCCTGGGCGTGGGTATCGCGGCGACGCGGAAACGCCGCGCGTCCTAGCGATCCGGCGGCGTCGTCCGATCAAGTGCGCGCCGATCGTCCGATCCATTCAATGAAGAGCTCATTACCCTCGTAATGGCCCACGCATGCGGCCACTCTACCCGAATCAGCCAGGCTCCGCGGCGGGCGCCGGGGCCGCCGCTTGCGCTGCCCGAGCCGCCAGAGCCTCCTCCATCGCTCGCACCGCCGCGGCGTCCTCCTCGGCGAGCAGCCGATCACTCTCGCCGAGCGCGACCTCGTGCGCGTCGATGACGCGCTTCACGCGGCTCCGCGCGAGCCCGAGGAACAACAAGGCGAAGAGGCCCCACACGCACGAGGCGACCACCGAGGCCGCGATGAGCAGCTCGTCGCCGCTCTTGCCGAACGCGTCGAGCGCGACGAAGACGTAAAGCGGCGAGGGCGCGGCCACGATGAGCGCGCCCCGGCCCGCAGGCGACGCCGCGAAGATGCCCGCGATCGCCGCGACGACCCACGGCCCCACGGCGACGAGGAAATGCACCGCGAGCAGCAGCACCCGCGAGAGCAACGAGGCGCTCGTCCGCACGCGCAGGAACGCGCCAAACCCCACGGAGAACGCGAAAAACGTGGCCGCGTAAAACGCCACGATCAGGATCTGCTGGGCGTGTTTCGTGAAATCGGGATCGCCGGCCAACGCGATGAGCCCGGCCCCGATCGGCAGCAGGAACGACACCGCGGCCGTGCCGAGCTGGAGCGTCGACGTGCCCATGATGCCCGGCCCGAAGAGCCGACCCATCCGGCCCACGCCTTGCCTGTCCCAGTGCAGCCGCACGCGCCGCGAGGGCCCGAGCGAGTCGCCGAGGAAGAGGTAAACGCTGCCCATCAGGAAGACGAGCAAAACGCAGATGCCGGCGATGCAGGCCGCGGTGCGATCACTCGGATGAACCGCGAGGACGGGCACGGCCGAGCAAAGCGCGAAGACCGGCGCGGCCACGAGATACCAGCGCTTGAGGCCCGTCGAGCGATCGTCGGTGATGCTCGTCAGGTTGGCGATCGTGACCTCGTAAAGAAACCACGCAGGCAGGCCCGCCGCGACGATCGGCAAGAGGATCAGGAGGAGGACGTACTGGAGATCGAAGGGCGCACGCGCGTACGCCGTGGGCAACCAGACGGGCGGCCCCTCCGGCACGCCGGGCCAGACGTCATGCGCGCTGATCGAGAGCCCGGCGCCGAACCATCCGTACACGTTGAGCGAGACGATCACCGCGCAGATCAAGGTGACCACGAGCGCCGCGCGCAGGCTGTTCATCTTCGAGCTCACCGCGAGCCCGAAGGCGACCGCGAGGCCGGCGATGAGGAACAGGAACCCGAACGCGACGATCGTCTCCGTGGCCGTGACGCCGCCAAAAAGGAAAGGCAAGGCGCCGACGGGCGCGAGCATCACGACGTACATGCTGATGGCCGTGTATGCCGCGAGGAACTTCCCACGCGCGATGACCGCGGGACGGAGCCCCGTGAGGATCACGGCCTCCCACGTGCGCCCCTCGCGCTCCGAGGCGATGGCGTTCGCCGCGACCGCGGGCCCGACGAACGTGACCACGAAGTACGCCAGCGAAAAGAAGACCTGGAAGAGGACGTACCCCGTGGTCGCGGGGCTCTCGGTGATCGAGACGAGGCCGCCGATCGAGGCGATCGCCAGCGTCGTCAGGATCGAGAGCACGCAGAGGACGATCGGCGTACGCACGAGGCGCGCGGACTGGCGCAGCTCGCGGATCCAGATCGGGTTCGGATCGTCGAGCAAGCGTCGCAGGCGCGAGGTGGATCCGGCGGACGCGGGCGTACCCGTCTGTGCGCTCACTGGACGTCTCCGCGCGTGACCTCGAGGAAGATCCGCTCGAGCTCGTTCCTCTCGGGCTCCACGCCGACGATGCCGATGTTGCGATGCACGAGGTGCTGGACCATCTCCGCGATCTTCGTCTCCGTGCCCGTGTACCCGACGTGCACGACGCCACCCATCACCGTGACCTCCACGATCCCCGGCCCGCCGCGCAGCAGATACGCGGCCATCTCGGGGTTACCGAGGACACGCAGCTTGACCCGACGCACGCTCGGCGCCTGCGGAACGGGCGGCGGCACGTAAGGCTGCGGCGGGGCCGGGGTCGCGTTCGGATCGGATGCAGCGATCGCGCCTCCCACCACCGGCGCAGGCTGCGGTGTTTCCCCCGCTTGCGGCGCGACGCTTGGTCCTTGCGTGGCTTGCGTTGGCACGAGCGCACGTACGCCCGGCGGCACATACCGCGGCGGCGGCGCATGCCCCCGCGACTCGGCCGCGCGGATCGCCTCGAGCCTCGCCGAGATCTCGTGGATCGGACCCGCGACGACGAGCCGACCTCGCTCGAGGATGCCGATCGAGGTGCAGACGTCGCTGAGCTCCGTGAGGATGTGCGACGAGAGGAAGATCGTTTTCCCGAGGCCCCGAAGCTCCAGCAAGAGATCGCGGATCTCGATGCGGGCGCGTGGATCGAGATCACTCGCCGGTTCGTCGAGGATGAGCACCTTCGGATCGTGCAAGAGGATCCGCGCGAGCTGGAGCCGCTGCTTCATGCCTTTCGACATCTCGGCGACGAGCCGATCCTGCAGCTTGCCGAGGTCCGTCAGCTCGAGCACCGCGTCGACGACGCTGATCGAGGGCACGCGGAACGAGTCCGCGAAGAACTCGAGGTACTCGCGCACCGTGATGCGATCGTAGACGCCCGCGTGATCGGGCATGTAGCCGATCACCTTGCGTACGGCCTCGGGATCGAGCGTGACGTCGATCCCGTCGATCTCCACGCGCCCGGCCATGGGCTCGAGCAACGTGGCCATCACGCGGATCGTCGTGGTCTTGCCCGCGCCGTTGGGCCCGATGAACCCGAAGATCTCGCCCGCGCCGACATCAAACGTCACGTCACGCAAAACATCGCGGTTGGCGAAGCGGTGCCAGAGGTGGCGCACGCGGATCGTGGGCGGCGCGGACGGGGCCGCGACGACCGGAGCCTCCGGCGCCGCAGTGGCAGGGGATCTCTCCCAGCCTTCGGTGGAAGCGACGAGCTCGCTCACGGCCGACCTCCGTACCCCACGACACGCACGAGCAGCCGATCCCGTTCGAGCTTGAGGCCCGCATCCGAGGTCTTGCCCTCACCGCCGTCGAGCTGACCGAGGAGCACGGGCACGTCGTCGGGGAACCAATCGACGAGCCCACCCGCGCTCTGCTCGATGGCCCACCACGCAGCGCCGAGGCCGGGGGCGTCGGGCTCGAGCAAGGCGCCGAGGGCGTTCGATGCGAGCGGATGGAGATCCATGGTCCCGGCGCGCTTCACGACGCTGATCTGCGCGAGCCAGGTGCGCCCCGGGGGCATGGTGCTCGGATCCTTGGCCGTGCTGGCGAGCGCGCGCTCACCGTCCTTGATCGTCTGGAAATAACGGGGGTTGCCGCCGGGCAAGACCATCAGCGCCGCGCGGAGATCCCGGCCGCTCCGGTTCACCACGGCCGTGTCGATCTCGCCCTCGTGCACGATCGAGATCCCCTCGCCGAGATCGGAGAAGCCGTCCTCGCGGATGACCACAGTTTGCCAGGGGAGCGCGGCGACGTCGACGAGGCGCGCGCCGTCGCGATCGACGAGCATGTGATCGTCGATCGTGGCGGGCGCGGCCACGACCGCGGTGGTGACGACGCTCGATCCGTCACTCGTGCGGACCGTGAGATCCTTCGATCGTGGCGTGAAGAAGCCGCGCCACCTGCGCGCTGTGCCCTTGGTCATCCCCGCGCCCGCCTCGACGAGCGTGAGGTGACGCGCCCTGCCCGTGACACCCTTCGCGACGACGCCGATCGCCACGACGGCGAAAAACGCGACGGCCGCGAAGATCGGCAGCCACATGAGCGCGCGCAGGGGTTTGCCCTTGTTCGCGTGCATCGTGAAGTTCAGGGGCCCGGCGACGATCGCGTAGAAGATGAGCAGGAGCGCGGCGACCGCGATCGCCCAGCGCGAACCCTCGTTCGGATCGAGCTCCTGACGCACGCGATCGAGATCCACCACGCCGGGCGAGCCGCCCTGTCGGTAGACGATCGAGCTCTTCCGATCGAAGGCCTTGCGCGAAAGATCGAGCACACGCCCCTGGACCCACGGATCGTCGACGGCCGGCTTTCGTGTGGGATCGAAGGCGAGCAGGTGAAACTCACCGAGCCCGTACGACGCCGAGGCTCCGTAGCGGCTGCCGTGCAGGTTTCCCCCGGAAAAACCCACCAGCGTCTTGCCGACGTCCTCGGTCGCCGACTCGGCGAAGGGGATCGACTTCGACGCGTTCGCGGGCGGCGGCGGGAGGGTGAGCACCTTCAACGTCTCGGAGTGCGGCGCGGCCTGCGTGATCTCTCCGCCGGCAAACGCCGCGAGCACGGGGCTCCGCAGATCCTCGGGCCGCGCGAGCGCGACGGCGAGCGTGCCCCCGGCGAGCACATACCCGCTGAGCGCCTCGAGCTCGGCCGCGCCCACCTTCACGAGCACATCCGAACGCAGGATCACCGCCGACGCAGGCGCATAAAGCGCGGCGCGATCGGGCAGGATCGGATCCCCCGTCGCCGGATCGAAGCGCGGCGAGCCCACCTGGAGCTGCGGCCCCGTGCCGTAATACGAGGTGCCGCCCCACGGGACGAAGAGCGGCGAGATCGCCGCGGAGTCGACCGCGCCTTTCAGCCGCGACGTCTCACTCACGTCGAGCAGAAACACCGACTGCACGTTCGTCACGGCCGCCGTGTGCGAGCCGAGCGAAAGGCCCGATTCGTCACGCGCGACGACCGTGGTCTCGCCGTAGACGTTGCCGTGCGTCGGCAGCCGGACGATCACCGACGACCCCGCGCCCACGACGAACGGCGCCGTGGCGCGGAAGCGGGACTGATCCGAGTGCAGCCGGCTCAGGACCTCGACCTCGCCGCGCAGGGGCTTCGCCTCGTTGTTCTGCACCCGCACCAGAAACCCGCTCCAGCCCGCGGGCGTCGGCGACGCAGCGCCGAAGAGCGGAGAGACCTCGATGGACACGCTCGTGCGCCCGGGCGGGGGCTGCTGCTCGATGGAGGTCGCGGCGACGATCGGCGCAGGCTCGGCGTGCGTCGCCACAGGCGCGAGCGCGAGGATCGGGACCAGCGAGAGCGCGCGAAGCCTCATCGACGGATCGCCTGCTCCACGTTCTCCGGGCGAGCGGGCACGCTCTCGATGAGCGCTTCGACCACCTGATCGGTCGTGATGCCGTCGGCCTCGCCCTCGAACGAACGGATCAACCGGTGACGCAGGACGGGCTTCGCGACCGACTGCACGTCGGCGAACGACACATGCGCGCGGCCTTCGAGCACGCTCACCGCCTTGGCCGCGAGCACGAGCGACTGCGCGCCACGAACACCCGCGCCGTAACGAATCGCGCGCTTGACGAGATCAGGCGCGCCTTGCGTCGCTGGATCACTCGCCCGCACGAGCCGCGAGGCGAACCGCATGATCGGCTCGGCCACGGCGACGTCGCGGCACGCCGAACGGATCGCCAGGACCTCGTCGCGATCGAGCACCCGCGGCGGAGCCCCCATCGGTTGCCCTGTCGTACGCGCGAGGATCTCGGTCATCTCGTCCTCGGTCGGGCTCGGCACGATCACTTTGAGCAAAAACCGATCGAGCTGCGCCTCGGGCAAGGGGTACGTCCCTTCCATCTCGATGGGGTTCTCCGTGGCGAGCACGAAAAACGGCTCCTCCATCGCGTGCCGCACGCCGCCGATCGTACACGCGTGCTCCTGCATCGCTTCGAGCAGCGAGCTCTGCGTCTTCGGCGTCGCGCGGTTGATCTCGTCCGCGAGCACGACCTGTCCGAAGATCGGCCCCTTGTGCAGCGCGAAGTGCCGGGATCCGTCGGTCGCGGTCACGAGGATATTCGTCCCCGTGACGTCGCTCGGCATGAGGTCCGGCGTGAACTGGATACGCGAGAACTGGAGGTCGAGGCAGCTCGCGATCGTGCGCACGAGCAGCGTTTTTCCGAGCCCGGGTGCGCCTTCGAGCAGCACGTGCCCGCCGGCCACGAGGCCCCAGAGCGCCTGCTCCACGACCTTGCCCTGGCCCACGATCACCTGCCCGATCGCGTCTTTGAGGCGCGCGCTCGCCTCGCGGGCACGCTCGAGCCTCTTCTGAAAGTCGCCCGTCGTCGTCATGATCCCGCGCAGCGTAGCCCCGCCTGGGCGCTATTTGGGCTGGAAATAGCGGCCGACCTGCTCGCGGTACTCCTCGGGCACGTCGCTCCGCTCGATCGCCCCGAGCTCGCCCGCCGCCGCCTGCCCGAGCGCCCCGGTACCCTGGATGTTCGCCGTGTCACCCGCCCGACCCGAAGTCCGTCCCATGACGACCCCTGGCATGGGCTTGCCCTTGTTGATCGGACCGCTCGCGCGGGATTTCACGCCTTTTCCATCCACCACGCCGGTCTGGCCCTTGTGGTCCCCCGGGCCGCCGCCCTCGCTGTGACCTGCGAAGGGTTGCCCGTCATCCTTGCCGCCGTTCGAGCCGCCGGGGCTTCCGCCGCCCGGTTTTTCCCCGCCTCCCGGCTCTTTCCCGTTCTGTCCGGGCTTGTTTCCAGGCTTGCCTTGCCCTGGGGCCGGCACCGGCATCGGCGCGCCGAGCTGCCCCTCGGCCTCACCCGCGCCCTTCTGCGCGTCTTCGAGCTTCTTCTGCCGATCGCCTTCCTCGCTGCCCTCGGGCGGCGCCTCGGCCATTTTCTTGAGCTCCTCCGCGAGTTGCTTCTGCCCCTCTTCGGATTCGAGCTGCTCGGCGAGCTCCTGGAGCTGCTCCTTGCTCGGCCCCTCGCCCGGCGCTTCCTCGCCCGACATCTGCGAAGCGCGTTTTTTCATGTTCTCGGCGAGCTGCTTGCGCTCCTCGGGCGAAAGCTTGCCGAGCGCTTCTTCCATCTTCTCGGCGAGCTTCTGCTGCTCCTTCGAGCCGCCTTTGCCGCTGTCCACGTCCTTCAACGCTTCCTTCGCGTCCTCGGACAGACCTTCGCCGATCGCCTTGCCGAGCTCCTTCAGCTTCTCGTTCTTCTTGGCCATCTCCTCGAGGCGTTTCTTCTGCTCTTCGAGGGCCTTGGCCACATCGGGCGCGTTTTGCTTGCGCGCAGCCTCGGCGGCCTCTTCGAGCGTCTTCTTGGCGCGCTCGCGGTCTTCCTTTTCGAGCTTGTTCGCGAGGTTCTCCATCGCGTCGTCGAACGAGACGAGATCACGGTCGCCGAGGGCCTTGGCCGCGTCCGAGAGGTCGGGGTTCTCCGCGAGCTTGCCGAGCGCGGATTCGAGCCCCTGACGCTGCTCACCATCGCCGAGCGAGAGGCGTTCTGCCGTGATCGCGTCCTTGAGCTTGCCGATCTCGGCCTGCGCCTCGCGTTTCTCCATGCCCGCGCGGAGCTTTTCGCGGAGCTTCTTCGCGTCGTCGGCGAGCTTGTCGAGGCGCTTTCGTTGCGCGTCGTCGCGTGCGTCCGTGTTCGCGAGATCGATGATCTTCTCGAGCCCCTTGATGTCCGCGAGCGCGACCCGCTCCGCACCGGGCGGCGCCGCGGGCGGGGGCGGGAGCGCGGGCAGCGGGAGCAGGCTCACGTACCCGATCGCCGCGAGCCCCAGCGGGATCGCGAGGTGCCACGCGCGGACGAACCGCGGACGCGCGTCCTTGGGGTTCGCCTTTTCGAGCACGGTGATCGCCTGCGAGAGGACGACCGCGCGCGCCGGATCTTCGCCCTCTTCGCGTCGATCGAGCTCGATCGCCGTGGAGATCGACTCCTTGCCGCCGAGGCGTCCATCGAGGAAAAGCGCGACCTCTTCATCCCGCCAGCGCCGCCGCCGGGCCACGATCGCGCCTGCTGCCGCGCCGAGCGCGCCGCCCGCGGCCATCCAGGGACGGAGCGCGCCGTGCCGTGTTTGCCACGCAGCCGCCGCCGCGCCCGCGCCGAGGACGAGCCCGATCGCGGCGCCCGAGAGCATCCGCTCGACGGCGAGGCGCCTCCGCACGCGGCCTGCCCACCTGCGGAAGGCGTCGCGAAAGGGGCGGTCCTTGGGGGAGGATTTCCGGGACATGTAGGTTGATATCTACCGCTGCGACGGTCCGGCGACCAGGGGCCAGGCACACCTTGGTTCGCGTGGTATCTTGCAAACATGCCGACCCGCGAAGAGATGCTGGAACTGGTCGAAGCGCACGCGCAGCTCGACGACCCGATGGAGACGGCGATCTGGATCAGGCAGGACGACCGGGATCGCGCATGGCTCATCGAGATCATCCCTTCGATGTCTCCGGACGAGCATCCGGAACGACCCGTTGCGTTCAATCCTGGACGCGCCTTCCGGTATCCGCTGCACCTGATCGGCGTCAACCGATCGGACATCGAAAGGGCGCTCCGCAGCGACATCGAGCTGGCCCGAGCCGTTTCGATCGGAGACGTGCTGTACGGTCCGAACGTTGGCGCCGAGCTCGTCGAGCTCGCACGCGAGGTCACGAGCCGTGGCGACGCCCGAGCAAGTTAGCCCCTGGATCCGCCAAGCGGAAGCCGACCTCGCTGCCGCGCGCGTCGAGAGTGATGGAATCGCCGAGTGCCACCGGAGGTACTGGATCCAGCAGAGCTACGAAAAGGCGATCAAGGCGTTGGCGTTCACGCTCCTCGGCGGAACCGACGACGAGAACAAGGCACTCCGCCAGCTTCTCAGCCATTCACCCCTCAAGCTGCTCGCGGAGCGGATCGTCGACCCGAAGACCCCCTTGCCAAAGACGCTGGATCGCAAGCGTCTCCGGTTGCTGAAGCGTGACCTCGACGCCTTCGTGAGACGCCTCGACAACGCGAAGTTCCTCGAGAAGGTCGACGACCTCGAGCCTACTCCGCACGATGAGGATCCGAGCTATCGCTATCCGTTCATGGCCGGCGGCGAGTACCTCCCTCCGATCGACTTTCAAGATTGGGAGCTTCATCTCGGCGGAATCGCAGGTGCCATCTCCGCAGTGCAGCGCCTGATCCGGGCGGTCAAGGACGATTACAAGAAGACGTCCGCACGCACCCCCAAGTGATCACACGCTACTTGCCTCCGCCGGCGAGCGTCGCGCGCGACTCTTCCCGGGCCTCGACGTCCGCGCGCCGGAACGGGAGCCCGGTGTAGGACACGTTCCCCCACGCCTCGTCCTGGTCGTCGAAATGGGGGC
>JANMGF010001473.1:0-1713 GCA_031374535.1 Polyangium sp. (in: bacteria) | reverse complement strand
CGACCGCGCGGGTGCGGAAGGCGATCGACGCGAAAGCCATGCCGGTGTTGAAGCTCCAGGTGGAGGGGGATGGGTCACTCGGGCTTCGGATGGAGGACCGCGAGGGGGCGCTCGTGGCGCCGCTTTTGGTGCGCTGGTACGGGGCGGACGGGTCGGCGGAGGAGGTGGCGCTTTCGGGGGGCACGAAGGAGGTGATCCCGGCGGCCGCGACGGAGGTGCTCCTCGTCGTGGACCCGCAGGACGTGCACCCGGAGCCGTTCGTGGAGGCCCCGGCGGACGAGGTGCGGGCGATGTGGACGCGGGCGAGGGCGCTCGGGTCGGAGGCAGGGAAGGGGATCTTCGTGGGGCTCGACGGGGCGGCGCAGGTGAACGCGCTCGGGATGGCGAACGCGACGGGCGACTTCGTGGTGACGCCGGCCGAGATGACGGGGTTCGTGGGTGGGCTCCACGCGGACGGGGCCGAGGCGCTCGCGCTTTCGGTAGCGTGCGGGCGCGCGGCGAGCACGGACGATGCGGCCGAGCGGGAGGCGTGGATCGGGACGCTTTCGCCCAAACTCCAGGCGGGGCCGCCGGTGTTCGGGCTCGGGTGGGCGTCCGGGGGCTACGGGGCGTGTGGGGACGTCGTGCCGCCCGAGACGCTTTTCGCGGCGGAATGGCCGAAACTCGAGGCGGGCCTCGCGGCATCGGACGTGGCGATGACGCGGCTTCAGTACCTCGGGGCGTGGAGGTTGTCGGAGGAGCAGGAGCTCGGGACGTTCGGGGTGTTGGCGAGGGAGGCGCCGTCCATGCGGGCGCGGCGTATCGCCCTGGATCACCTGGCGCGGCGGGCGCCCGAGGTGACGTCGGCCGCGTGGGCGACGTTTTTCGTGGACCTCCTGGGGGATACGCGGACCGCGGAGACCTTGCCCTCGGCGATCCGCGCGGCCGGGTGGTCGGTCTACAACGCGAACGTCGGCCGGGAGGAGATGGTGGCGGCGCTCGGCGAGATCCTGCGGGACGAGGCGACGCGGCCGGCACATGCGCGGGCGATCTGCACGGCGGCGCGGGCGCTCGGGCCGGATACGCGGGTGTTGCGCCCGTTCCTCGACGCGCTCCCGGTCGGGACGCTCTCGGCGGCGGCGCGGGAGCTTCGGCAGGATCCGACGCCCTGCTTTTGATCAGAGCTCGAGCCGCTCGCCCTCGCGTACGCACGCGATGGGCGAGCCTTCCGGTAAGAGCGAATCCGGATAATGAATGAGCCGCATCCGGCGCTTCACGTCCTCGGAAAGCGAAACGAGCGACGCGAGCGGGGTGTGCACGCCGTAGTTGGTCTCGTGGAAAAAGAGGTCGGACTCGGCGAGCCAGTCGATCAGCTTGGGATCGAAGGCCGTGTCGGCGCTGTACCCAAAACGAGCCCCACCCGCAGAAAAACGCAGGGCCGAGGTGGGGATGTGGTGGATCGTCGGCCGCCACTCGAGGTCGAGATCGCCGACGTGGTTTTTCCCGGCGCCGAGCGGGACGACGACGTCATAATCGTCGAGCGTGAGGGAGGTGCGGCTCCCGTGGGGTGCCTGGAGCGTATCCATGCCGCCCTTGAGGCGCGTGTCGCAGAGCCCGGCGAGTTCATCGGGGCTCGCGTGGAGCGTGACGCGTCGCCATGTGACGAATCTCTTAAAAAAGAGGAGCTGCTCGAGCCCAGCCCCGTGATCGCCGTGCTGGTGGGTGTTGATGACG
>JANMGF010001463.1:0-1002 GCA_031374535.1 Polyangium sp. (in: bacteria) | reverse complement strand
GCGATCGCAGCGCTCGTTTTCGCCCTCGGCCTCGCGGCGAAGCGGCGCGACAGCCGGCGCGCGCGACCATGAACAGCCCCGATGCGGCGCCCTACGACGTTCTCGTCGTCGACGAGGCGCGCGCGCTTGGAAGCGCGATCGATCGCGCCATGCAAGCGAAGGTGATCGCCCTCGACGTGGAGGCGAACGGGCTCTTCGTGTACCGGCCCCGCCTGTGCGCCGCGCAGATCGCCTGGGAAGAAGGGGAAACGACGCGGGTCTTGATCGTCGACACGCTCGCCACGAGCCCGGCCGCGCTCGCGCCGCTCCTCGGGCCGGAGGGGCCCATCAAGGTGCTGCACGATCTCACCTTCGACGCGAGGATGCTCGCGGAGGTGGGCGCGCCCCTCGCGCGCGTACGGGACACGTCGGTGACGGCGCGGTTTCTCGGGCAGCAGGCCACGGGGCTCGCGTCAGTGCTCGCGTCGGAGCTGGGTATCGTGCTGGACAAGCACCTGCAACAACACGACTGGTCGCGCCGCCCGATCTCGGCGGTGGAGCGGCGTTACCTCGGGGACGACGTGGCGTATCTGTTGCGGCTCGATCGCGCGCTCGCCGTGAAGGCAGCGGCGCTCGACGTCGAGGCCGAGATCGAGGAGGAGTGCACGCACAAGCTCCGCGCGGCGCTCGCGCCCTCGCGGGAGACGCGCCCTGCGTACGTGCGGATCAAGGGCGCGCACAAGCTCGATCGGCCGGGTCGGGCTGCGCTGCGAGGCCTCGTCGCGGCGCGCGAGGCGATCGCCGAAGCCGCCGATGTGCCGCCTTTCAAGATCGTCACGAACGAGATCCTCGTGGAGCTCGCGAGGCAAAGGCCATCCTCGATCGAAGCGCTCGGCCGCGTGCCGGGCGCGCTCTCGGGTCGCGCGGGTCGACACGCAGCGCGATGGCTCGAAGCGATCACGCGCGGCGCAGCCGCGGGGGACGTGCCGGCCGAGGAACAAACGCTCTTCGAGCCCGTGCCGA
>JANMGF010001415.1:0-4287 GCA_031374535.1 Polyangium sp. (in: bacteria) | reverse complement strand
CGCCGAAAGATCCCGCACCACGATCACCCGAAAGGGAATCCGCCGCGCGCCCATCTCGGCCCGCATCCGCACGAGCAGCGAGCCCTCCGCCGCCTCGTCGTCGCTACGAATCAGCGCCCCGTCCTCGGGGAATGCCGTATTCCCGGGAGGCTCCTCGAGCCAGCGCCGCGCGAGATCGTCGGACGCGTCGTCGTGATGATCACGCCGGCCAAACCGGAGCCGCGCCGAGGCCCAGAGCCCTTTCGTCCCGACCGCCGAGCAGATCAAGGCCTCCTCCGCGATCTCCCGCGCGCGACCGGCATACACCGATCCGAGCGGCCCCTCGTCGTCCAGAAACGCTCCGAGCCCCCCGAGCGCACGCACGAGCCCCCCATGATCGGGCGGCGCGTCGTACGTGAACCGCGGCGCCTCGTGTTCGCCCCGCGCCCACGACCGCTCGAGCCGGTCGAGCTCCGCCCCCAGATTGGTGGGCGTCGTGCAGAGGATCAAACGCACGCGCGCCGCGGCCTCTCGGAGCGCGTTTCCCGCGTCCGTGACCCATTGCAACGAGGGCCTTCCCGCCACGGCCCCTACAACAAGTTCGCCGCGAGCTCCGCGAGCTCGCTGCGCTCGCCCTTCGCCAGCACGACATGCCCGGCGATGCGCTCCTGCTTGAACCTGTCCGCCACCACGCTGAGCCCGTTCGACGCGTTGTCCACGTACGGATTGTCGATCTGGTGCGGGTCCCCCGTCAGGATGATCTTCGTCCCCTCACCGGCGCGCGTGATGATCGTCTTCACCTCGTGCGGCGTCAGGTTCTGCGCCTCGTCCACGATGAGGTATTGATGCGGCAAACTCCTGCCGCGAATGTACGTGAGCGGCTCGACCTGCACGATCCCGCTCTCGAGGAGCTTGACGAACCCGCGATCATCCCCGCCCTTGCCGCGCATGGAACCGCTGGAGAACAAGAACTCCAGGTTATCGAAAATCGGCTGCATCCACGGATTCAGCTTCTCGTCGACGTCCCCCGGCAAGAACCCGAGATCCCGGCCGAGCGGCATGATCGGGCGGCTCACGAGGAGCCGCGAATACGCCCCGTCCTCCACCGTCCGCTTGAGCCCCGCCGCGAGCGCGAGGAGCGTCTTGCCCGTGCCCGCCTTGCCGATGAGCGTCACCAGCCGGATCGAATCGTCGAGGAGCAGATCCAGCGCATACGCCTGCTCCTTGTTGCGCGGCCGTACGCCCAGCACCCCGTCGCGCGGCGTCTTCAGCGCGACGACCTGCGCCTTGCCCGCGTCGTACCGCCCGAGCGCCGTATGCGCCGGGTTCTCCTCGTCGCGCAGGAGCACACCCACGTTCGGGTAAAGCGCCGTGCGTGCCGTAACGAACCCATTCTGGAAAAACTGATCGACCTCGCCCCCCGTCACGTCGACCTCGAGCACCGAGAGCTCATTCTCCGCGTCGGGCGCGTTCTGGCTCTCGTACGTCTCCGACGTCATTCCCAGCGCGTCCGCCCGGATGCGCAGGTTCGTGTCCATCGTGACGAAGATCGTCGGCTTGCTTTTGTCCTTGTCGCGGACGTCGATCGCGACCTGCAAAATCGCCAGATCCTGCGATTTCGAGTCGAGCCCCACGAGCGCGTTCGGCCGGCGCTCCGGGATCGCGATCCGCAACGATCCCCCTCGTTCCAGAGGCACGCCCACCGAAAGCGTGCCCGCCGCGCTCCGGAGCCCGTCGAGCAGCCGCGCGATCGTCCGCGCGTTCCGCCCTCGTTCACTGCCTTCCCGCTTGAACTGGTCGACCTCCTCGATCGCGTAGATCGGGATGATCAAGTCATTGTCTTCGAACTTGAAAATCGCGTGAGGGTCGTGGAGGAGGACGTTGGCGTCGAGGACGTAGTTTTTCCTCATGGTTGAGCTTCTTCGCCCCGTTGCAAATAGGATGACGACCAAGCGGCGTAGCCCCCGGGGGGGATGTGCGCAAGGCTAGACCAGCCGGACATACCGCCCGTGGCGGATGAGCGGCTCGCCGTCGAGGTCGACGTCCGCGTCCGCTGCCGCGAACGAGAGCTGGCCGTGCGACGTCCAGAGCGCCCCCGTCCGCGAGGCGAAGTTCTCCCCGAGCGCGAGGTGCGCTCCCGGCATGTTCTCATCATGGATGAGCTCCCCGAGAGGCGCCGCGATCCCGATGTTCGCGCCGAGCGAGAGCAGGCCCACCCGATCGTGGCCGATGGCCTCGCCGATGAACTTCTCGACGTACGCTTTCACCGCGGCGTCCCGACACTCCACGCTTCGCACGCGCCCGCCCTCGAACACGAGCCGGATCGGACGACTCGACAGGGATCCGAGGCGCGCGCCGTACCCGCCGCCCATCGACGCGTCGACGACGTAGGTGCCCGTCACCTGCGCCGGCGACGTGACGAGCGCGCCATACGGCACGTTGAGCCACTGGCCCGAGCGGATGGTGCTGCCGTTCGCGAACCACCGCAGGTTCGGCGCCATCTCGATCTCGAGGGACGTCCCCGCCTGCGAGCGCACCTGGATCTTGGACGTGGGCCTCACCGCGCCCCGAAGCGCCGTGATCAGGTCGAAGACGCGCGCCGAGCTCGCCAGCATGCTGTTGACGAACGCGCGCCGACTCGTCCCCACGATGTGCACGTGCCGCGCGCGGTTCGCCGTCGCCACCGTGACGAACGAGTGTCGCGCGTCGTACTCGCCTTCCTCGTACGTCACGGCAAACAACGTGACGTCGGACCCCGGCACGGCCGCGAGCACCTCCGGCGGGCAACGCACCCAGGGCCGCGGCGCGAGGGCCTCCGCGTCGATCCGCTCGACCCGCGCCCGACGCTCCTGCGCCACGTGCTCGAAGGCGCGCGCGACGGCGTCGTTCTGCCGATCGTGCACGATCAAGAGCCGCTCGTTCGTCTCGAGCGCGACGAGCTCCTCGAGCACACGCGCGGCCGGCGTCACGAGCCCCGGATCGATCGCCGGGCGCGCCGCGGACGCGAGAGATCCCGACCGCGGCGGCGCAGGCGGGCGCGACGTCGAGTGCGTGAGCGACGAGGGAGGCGGAGACGCAGGCGGCGGCGGGATCGTGGAGATCGTCCGCGGCGCGTGCGAGGACGACGGCGGCGTGTGACGTCGCTGCGTGAACGACGGATACGAGCGCGGCGTGGCCGAAGGCGGCGGCGGCGTCGACGCGCGGGAAAACCCCGGCGCAGGCGGCGGAGGCGTCGCGCGTGAGAGCCCCGATGCCGGCGACGGAGGGGGGATGGACGGCGGGATGGACGGCGGGATGGACGGCGGGATGGACGGCGGGACCAGGGTGCGCGCAGCCGGCGGCGGTGGCGTCGGTGTCGGGAAACGCGGCGGGAGCGGCGAATGGAGCCTCTTGTGCCCCACGGCCTGTGCAGGTTTGTCCTCCGGTGCGGGCGCCGGAGGAGCTTCGGAGAACGATCGGCGCGACGACCCGCGCCCCGGCGAAGGTGGCGTCGGTCCCGTTCCGCCGGGCGGGCCCTTCATGGTCGTCACGTTTGGAAAGCTACCTAATTTTTCGCGGCGTGTCAGGCCTCCGTCGGTGCCCGATCGCTTCCATCCTCACGGCACAAAGCCGCGCGAATCGGATCCGCGTACCCCGGTTCGCGTGGGCGGCGCGCGGGATTACAGCTCGATCCGATAGTCTTTGATCTTGTAGAGCAGGGCGCGATGGCTGATCTCGAGGACCTCGGCGGCCCGGGTGCGGTTGCCCTTCGTCTTCTGGAGCGCCCTGCGGATGAGGATCTCCTCGATCACGCGCGACGTCTTCTTGATCGAGAGCTCGCCGCTCGTCAGGTGCAGCTTCATCGGGTCCCGCGCCTCGCGGATGCGCTCGGGCAAGTCGTCCGCCTCGATGCTGTCCTTCTCGGCGAGCACCATCGCCCGCTCGATGGTGTTCTCGAGCTCGCGCACGTTGCCCGGCCACGCATACTCGAGCAGGAGCCTTCGCGTCTCGGGCGACAGCGCGCGGATGTTCGTCCCGAAGCGCGCGTTGTTCCGCGTGACGAAGTGCTCGACGAGCAGCGGCACGTCCTCGCGCCTCTCCCGGAGCGGCGGGATGCCGATGGGCAGGACGTTGATCCGGTAAAACAAGTCCTCCCGGAAGCGCCCGGCCTGCGTCTCGGCGTGGAGATCCCGGTGCGTCGCGGCGATGATCCGCACGTCGACCTTGATGTCCTTCGAGTCGCCGAGCCTGCGGATCGTCTCTTCCTGGAGCACCCGGAGGAGCTTCACCTGCAAGGGCAGCGGCAGCTCGCCGATCTCGTCGAGCAGG
>JANMGF010001414.1:0-1901 GCA_031374535.1 Polyangium sp. (in: bacteria) | reverse complement strand
CGCGCGATGCGGGTCGCAAGTCTCACGTTCAAGGGCATCGGGCCGTTCGAGGACGCGGTGCTGGAGATCCCGCCGCCCGCCGAGGGGCAGCGCGGGGAGCTCGTGTTGTTCGAGGGGCCGAACGGGAGCGGGAAGACGACGATTGCGCAGGCGCTCGCCTGTGCGGCGGAACCAGAACTTTATCTTCACAACGAGGACACGGGGTTGCGACCACCAAGCGAGGAGTTCCGGCGTCGCGCGCGGACCGCAGAGACCCAAGTGTCGATGGCGATTACGGACGGCGATGAAATCCTGACCGTCCGTGAGCCAAGTCCATGGACAAAGTGGTTTCCGCTGGAAGGTACGAGAACCCGCGCCGCGCGGCTCATCCGGTGCCAGCGTGTCGTTGCGTCCGAGCATAAACGTAGAAAAGAGTTCGCGCTCACCTGGGCCGCCTTCGCCTACCAGGGCCACATGCCGACGCCGGTCATTGCGACCAAGGGCCCCACGGAGATCGAGGTGCCTCCGCTGCGCGGCGCGCTCTCCTTCGGCTCCATCGAGCCCGCCTCGTCTTATTTCGGGCAACTACTCATCAACCTCGATTACGAGGTCGCGAAGGCGCTGAAGAACGCTCACCAAGCGGGAATCGCGCCCGAGCAAAAGGACGAGCACCAGCGTCTCGCGACCACCCGTCAATCGATGCTCGACAACATCGCCGGCGCCCTCTCCGAGGCCCTCGGTCGCGCCGTACGTTTCGAGTTCCCCTTCGGCCAGCACGCGCCCACCATCCTCGTCGATGAAGAGCCCATTCCCATCGATCTCCTCGGCGAAGGCATGCGCAGCAGCTTCGCCTGGCTCTCCGATCTTCTCGTTCGCCTGCACCGCATCCCCTGGGAACGGCAAGACGTATCTCCGCTGGAGCAGGACTTTTGGCTTATCCTCGACGAGATCGACGAGAGCCTCCACCCGACCGCGCAGATGCGTATCCTGCCTGCACTGCGCCGCCTCTTTCCGAACGCGCGCATGTACGTGACGACGCATTCGCCCTTCGTCGTCGCGTCGGCCGGTGAAGGATGGGTCTTCTCGATTCGCCCCGACAAGCGACGCCATGTGAGCGGACGTATCGAGCCGCGAAAGCTCGAACCGGGGCAATCCCTCGAATGGGTGGTCGAGGAGATCTTCGGCGCGCAGACCGGCATCATCGACGCGTTCACCCGCGACGCCCTCCGGGAGCACCGCGCCGACATCACGCGCCTGCGCAGGAACGAGCCCTTCGAGGACGCCGACTGGAAGGCGTTCCTCGATCGTCACGACAAGCTCATGTCGTTCACGGAAGAGGTGCGATCCATCGTCGCGATGCAGGAGGTCCCCGTGCAGGAGCGCATCGAAGAAAGGCTCGGGAGGGCGGCTGCGGAATGAGGGCGTTCACGCGGCGGCGGGAGCCCGATTTCTGGGGGATTTACGAGCGCCGCTGGCTGTACGAGACGAAGGGACCTTCCGTGAAGCCGCTCCATTGGGAGCGAGGCAAACAGACCCTCGCGGCGTGGTTTCACGAGCGCGTGCGGCCCGAGGGAGAACCCAGGCGTTGCGCCTATTGTGATGGGCCGCTCGCGCTCGAATCGCCCGAGACGATCGACCACTTCATCCCGGAGCACGCCTGCCGGGCGCTCGCGATGACGTGGGAGAATCTCTACCCGGCTTGTGTCGCGTGCAACAGCACCTTCAAGGGGACACGTCATTCGTGTGCCCTCGTGCCCCCGATGTCGAGCCCGTGGAGGCATGGTTCGATTTCGATGTCGAAACCATGCGGTCCGTGCAATAAATCGCGCCAATAATTTCCTCATGCGACTCTGGACTCTTCACCCTCGCTACCTCGACGCGCAAGGTTTGGTCGCCGCTTGGCGGGAGGCGTTGCTGGCCCA
>JANMGF010001404.1:0-3887 GCA_031374535.1 Polyangium sp. (in: bacteria) | reverse complement strand
GCGAAGGCCTGGCGCTCGAGATCCGCCGTGCCCCAGGCCATATCGGCGAGCCTCTCGAGGATCTGCTGGATCCGCTCGCGTGTGGGCTCCGGCAAGACGCATCGCCGCGGCGGCGTGCGCTCGGGGCGATGGGCGCAAAAGGGCGCGGACTTCACCCAGCCGAGCGGATCGTCGAACGAAAACCCGCGTACGCCTTCGAGGCGCGGGCCCTCGCCGCCGAAGCCGAGCCGCGCCGCCACAGCTCGCGCCGGCTCGGGCTCGAAGATCTCGCGCGAGGCCGCGTGGTGCTCGACGTCCCCCGCGAGTTGCCCCCAGCGCTGCATCTGCGAAAGGATCCAGACCCCGTATTCGACGAATGGCGTGGGTGCGAAGCCGAGCCGCTCGGGACTTTCGGTCTTGCCCGGGGTCATGGGGTCATCGGCGAGCACCTTTTCGAGGGCGCCGCACGTCTGCGTGCGCAGGTAGCCGGAGCCGGAGACGAGGCGCGCGACGGCGCGGCGGGACGCGGGATCCATTCGATCGAGCTCCGCCTGCGCTTCGATCACGGCCTCGAGGAGTTTGTCGGCTGCGCCCGGGTCCTCGCGCCAGAGCCTGGGCCCGAGCGCGAGTGTGCAGCAGGGATGACCAGGCCAAACGTCGCGGCTCGGCAGGCAGGCGACGCCGGTCCCGCGGTCCACGACGAGCTGCGCGTAAGGCTCGGGGAACACCGCGCCGTCGATGCGCCCTCTGGCGAGCCAGCGCGGCATCCGCGGCGGCGGGACCTCCCGGATCGAGACGTCGTGCAGCGGATCCACCCCGCCACGCGCGAGCCATTCGCAGAGCAGATAATACTGCATCGAGAAGCGATGGGGGACGCCGAGGACCCACCCTCGCAGATCCCGCGGCGTTTGGGCCTGTCCGCGCGCCTTGGCCACGACGAGCACGCTGCCGTTGACGTTCTGGAGGGCGCGCACGCGAATGGGGGCGGCCGGGCCGTCGATCCCGAGGCCGGTGGCGAGCGCGAGGGGCGCGAGGACGTGCGCCGCGTCGACCTTGCCGTGGGTGAGGAGTCGCCTCACGCCGTCCCAGCTCGGGGCCTTCCGGAGCTCGACGGAGAGGCCCTTTTGGTCGAACATCCCGCGCGCCGCGGCATACAAGAGCGGCACGCTGCAAGCGATCGGCACGTAGACGACGCGGAGGGTCATCGCCCGACCGGCTCAGAACTCACATTGGTTCGTCGTGGAGTTGCAGTACGAACCGGCGGCCACGAAGGGACAGACGTCGCCGAAGTATTGCGTGCAGGGGATGCCGCAAGCGTACGCGGTGTGGGTGTAGCAGATCTGCCCGCCCGAGCAGTCGGCGTCCGACGCGCAGCGGCAGTTGAAATCGTCGGGGATCATGTTTCCGTTCTCGTCGGCGCCGTCGCAACACTCGGTGACGTAATAATCGCTCGCGCTGCAATCCTCGTCCGCGCAGTCGAGCGCCCCGTCGCAGTCGTCGTCGAGCCCGTTCTTGCACGCGGTGGTGCCGAACTCGGGTTTGCCGGGCCCGCCGAGGAGGCAGGTCGCGCAGATACCGAAGCTCGCGCAATCGGGATCGGCGCAGTCGACGTACACGTCGCCGTCGTTGTCCTTCCCGTCGTCGCACTTCTCCTTGGGGTTCGGCTCGATCTCGACGTTGAGCACGAAGGGCCCCTCGTTCGCGCCGAGCTCCGGATCGACAGTGTATCCGTCGAGGAACACGTAATACGTGCCCGGATACAGCAGCGTGAACGCGAGCTTCGCCGACCACTGGACGCCCGCGCTGTCGTCGTCGCAGCCGATCTCCTTGCCGGCGTTGCATTTGCCGGTGCGGACGTAGAGCGTCGAGTCGAAGCTCGTCCCGATGGAGTCGAGCGTGACGCGCGACGGCTGGCTCAGCACGAAATAGAAGACCGCCTCGCCGGCGTCCCCGCCGCAAACGCCCTTGGTCTCGCTCACGTTGCCCGTGGTGTCACCCACGTACGTCCCGGTGCCCGGGATGAGCTTCGGCGAGAGGCAGTTCGCCTGCTGGACCACGCAGATCGGGTTCTGGGCGCAGTCGGGGTCCTGGCAATCGACGAGCGTGTCGTTGTCGTCGTCGAGCCCGTTGTTGCAGAGCTCGGGCTTGGGCGCGCAATTCGGCGAGAAGAAACACGCCGTGTCGGCGCAGTCGATCTTGTTGTCGCAGTTGTTGTCCTTTCCGTCGTCGCATATCTCGGCCGAGCAGTCCTGGCAGGCCGGCGAGACGATGCAGCTCGGGTCGGCGCAGTCGATGAGCTTGTCGCAATCCTCGTCGAGGCCACCCGTGCAGACCTCGGGGCTGCCCGGCGGCTGGCAGGCGCACGGGAAGACGCCGAAACAATCGGGATCGGCGCAGTCGATCAGGAGATCGCAGTCCTCGTCGACCCCGATGGTGCAGAACTCGGTCTGCGCCTGGCAGCCGCAGACGGTGCTGCCCGCGCAGTCCGGATCGGCGCAGTCGATGCTCCCGTCGCAATCGTCGTCGAAGCCGTTGCCGCAATCGAGCGTCTCGTTCGGCTTGCAGCCGCAGGCCGGCGTACCCAGGCAATCGGCATCGAAACAATCGACGATGGTGTCGCAGTCGTCGTCCTCGCCGTTCGTGCAGGCCTCGCCGCCGGGCTTGGGGACGCAGCCGCAGGTGGGCGCGAGGAGGCAGGCGGGATCCGAGCAATCGGCCACGCCGTTGCAATCGTTGTCGGCGGCGTCGGTGCAGATCTCGGGGCTGCCCGGGAACACCTTCGGGTTGAGGTCGTTGCAGTCGGCGCCGCCGCAAGCGAGCGGCGAGAAGCCGTCCTGATCGTCGTCCCGCGGCCCGTATTGACAGATACCCCCGACGCAGGCGTCCGTCGTGCAAGGGTCCACGTCGAGGCAATCCTGGGGCACGAGGCAAGGAGGGGAGCCGCCTTCTCCGCCTTGTCCGCCCTGCCCGCCTTGTCCACCCGCGCCTCCGGTGCCCGTGGAGGTCGCGCCGCCCTGGCCTCCTTGCCCGCCGGCGCCGCCCGGGCCGAGGAGGGATTCTTCGGGCAACGCGCCGATACCGGTGCGGCTGCAGGCCGCGATCGAGAGGCCTGCGAGGGCCAGCGCCGACAGGAACGGCAGCGCGCGGCCGAAAAACGAGCGGGGAGCGGATTCGGTCGTCTTCATCGGGTGCTCGCGGGAAGGCAAGGCGCGCCCCGGCGTCCCCCGCGGCGGCGTGCCGATGCTATCAAGCCTCGACGCCCGCGGGTGAAGTTCGTCGCCGATGCCGCCCGCATCCGTCCCCACGCCGTGCCGCCCGCCACCCCGCCGATCTCCCCGCGAAACCCCCTCGCCCCTGCGCGCGTGCTCCTGCGCGGGGCCGGGCCGAGCCTCGTCGTGGTCGCCGCGGCCGCGTGCGCGCAACGTGTCGCCTTGCCCCTCGCGGCCCTCTGGCTCGGGGATCGCGGGCCCCGCGACGCGCTGGTTTTGCTTTTCGTCGCCGCCGCGTTGAGCTTCGTCCGCGCGCGTGGCGCCGACGCCCTCGCGCGTGTGGTGCGCCTGCGCCTCGTCGACCTCTTCGTCGCGCCCCTCGAGCGCGGCGCGGTCGTGGAGATGCCTCCGCCGGAGGTCACGTCGGCGCGGCTCTCGACGTCGTTGCCCGTGCTCGTGAGCTGGGCGGTGGAGGGCGTGGCCATCGTCCTCGCCAGCGCGGTCGCCGTCCCGGCCGTGACCGCGCTGCTGGTATCGGCGCTTGGCCTCGACGCGCTCGCCCCGCTCGTCTGCGCGGGCGTCGCGGGTGGGCTCGTCACGATGCTCGGCGCGCAACGCGTGGAGTCCGCGTGGGCCTCGGTCTTCGATCGCTCCCGTGCCCTGCTCGCGCGCGCCTCCGCGGCCTTCACGGGCGCCGCC
>JANMGF010001392.1:0-4019 GCA_031374535.1 Polyangium sp. (in: bacteria) | reverse complement strand
GGCGCAAGCCGAGCTGCCCGTAGATACGCATCGGCCGCGTCATCTGCCCGTGGCAGTCGAGGGTGCCGCAGCGGCGCTCGAGGTACTCCGAGACATTCTCCACGAAGACCGTCTCGCTCGGACAACCATACGCCTCGAGCTCGCCTTCGCCCACGCAGCTCGAGGCGCCGAAGCCGAGGCCGAGGAGCCCCGTCGCCGAGAGGGCGAGCGCCGAAAGCCAGCGTCGGCTGCCGAGAGCACGAAGCCGTTCATGCACGATCCGCGTCACGGCGTACCTCCACAGATCGGATCCGTATCGCCGTCCTCCACGAGCACCACGCCGGCCGAGTCGCGCCCGGCGCCCGTGCCGGGTCTGTCGTCCGAGGGGAGCTTGTGGCACGAGCCGCAGGATCCTTCACGACCGATGATCGAGTTCATGGTCCGCGTGCCGGCCTTCACCTTGAGCGGGTACGTGAGGTCGGCCCATTTGTCCTTCTCGATGAAGAAGTTGCCGGCCGCATTGGTGCAGGCGAAACGCGAGGGACTGGCCGAGTCGAAGATCTCGACCTTCACGTTGGGCGCCGCCGCGAGCGCGCCGGTCATGGCGTCTTCCTTGTACACGGTGCCGGCGACGGCGAACTGCGGCTCGGCCGCGCCGTACGTCGAGTGACAGACGAGGCAAGGTTGTCCGGGCCTGTGCTGCGCGCTCGGCGATCCCGTCTCCGCGGGCAAACCGTCGACGACCTCCTGCGGGATGGGATCGCTCCCGTTGCAAGCGATCACGAAGGACGCGGCGAACGCGAAGAAAAAGAACCGGAGCGGGTTCGATGCCGTGATCATCAGTCGACCTCCAGCTCCAGGGTCGCGGCGGTGAACAAGCCGAACCGATTGAACACGTAGATGTGGTCGAGATACTGGTTGTAGAGACCCTCGACCTGGATCTGCGCCGAGAGCACACGCGCGAGCGCGTAGCGGATGTTGCCGCCGAGCGTCAGGCCGTAGAGAGCGCCGAGCTCGCGATCACTCGTGCGAAACGCGGGGACGTTCCACCCCGCCCCGTTGTCCTGCGCGACGTAGGCGCGTTTCCAGAAGTCGACCGACGACTGAATGTTGAAGCGCAGGTGGCTACCGATACGAAGGTCCTCGTTCACGTCGAGGAAAAACCGCGCGTCCGTGGTGCTCGCCATCTGGCCCCACGTGTCGACGTAGACGCGCTCGTCGCCGCGGATCGTGACCTTCTCGAAGCGCTTGGCCGCGCGGCCGACGAGCGCGAAGCGGCTACGTTCGGTGGGGAGCTGTTCCAGCGGGACGAACGGCAGGCGGTTCGTGCTGACGAGCTGCCGCGTCGCGCCGAGCGGGATCTTCGAGGCGACGTTCTGCGTGAACATCGGGATGTGACGGTAGGGCTTCGAGGTGTCGCCGAAGAGAAGCTCGGCCGTGCCGCCCACGACGACGATCATGCTCGGATCGATCACGAGCGAGACACCCGCGTCGATCGTGTGGCGAAGGATGTCCTCGCGGAAGACCTCGAACGGGGTGCCAGAGCGGCTCAGGATGTCGAAGCCGACGTTGTACGAGAGCGTCGGCGTGACCATCTTGCTCTTCAGATCCGTGCTCAACGCGACGCCCACGCCACGCGCGAGGTAGTCGGGCTCGACCGAGACGGCGCTGTTCAAGCCCACCTTCACCGGGCCGACCTTGAAGTCGCCCGAGAGCGAGCCCGCGTAACGTGTCTCGTTCCAGCGGCGCGAGGCGGTGGCCACGATGTCGGCCGACGCCGTGCTGACCACGTCGACGATGAAGCTGCCGCCGACCTGCCAGCCCGCGGTCGGGTTCTCGCCGGAGATGTAGGCGGCCGGCGACACGACCGTGGTGCTCAACGTGTCCGTGTAGAACATCGTCTCGACGCCGGCCTTCAGCGTGAAGCCGCGGCCCTTGCCGCCGGTGTCGATGCAACGCTGCATGTCACCGGGCGTGCGCGCGGCCTGCATACACTGGAAGACGGCGCTGTTGTTGCCGCCTCCGCCGCCCTGATCGACGGCGACGGAGATCTGCTCGCCGCGCTCGAAGGCCTCGGTCGTCTTGTACTGCGCGGGGAACTTGCCGCGTTTGCCCTTGGCCTCGATCGTGGCCTTGCCGGGGTTGTGCGGGATCGGCAGCTTGATCTTGTCCGTCGGGACGGCGACGCCGTCGATCGTGACCGCGACGTCGCTCCACGCGCTCGGGATCTGGAGCGTGATCGTGGGCGTGTCGATCTGGAGTTTTTCGAGGAGCTCCTTGGCCTCGGCCCCGACGGCCGCGTTGGCCTCTTCTTCGGCGTACTTCTGCGCGATCTGCGCGTCCGCCGCCGCCTCGAGCAGGAGGCCGCCTGCGTCCTGGCACTTCGCCAGCATCAGCTTGCCCGCGGCGAACTCGCTCGACGTCGCCATCTCGGCGATGAGCGTCTGCATGCACCCGCTCCAGTCCTTCTGGGCGAGCGCCGCCTGCGCCGCGGTGACCGAAGCCATCTGCTGCTTCGTGGGCGGCGGGCGCGAGGGACCAAGCACCGCCCGGGCCTCGGTGAACGTCTTCTCGAGGTCCTTCGTCGCCCATTGTTTGTCGAGCTTGACGGAGGCGTCCTCCTTCAAGGCCGACTCGAACGACTTCTTCGCAGCGTCGAGCTTCTTCTTGCCGACGCCCTGCACGACGCCGAGCGCCATGTGGATCTCGGCGCGCACGGACGGCTCACACGCCTTGCCCTTGCACGCGCGGAGCGCGGCATCGAGCCGGGTGATGGCCTTGTCGTACTTGGCCTCGACGAACTCGTTCATCGCCTCGGCGACCGCGACGATGCCGTCGGCGTCCTTGTCCCCTGCAAACGAGGGTCCGGCGTCCGCGAGGCCGACGAGCGCGAACGCCGCGGCCGGCAAGAGGAACGCGCGGATCAGTTGTCGGGCGCGCCGCACTTGATCCACTCCTCGATGGTGGTGAATTCCATCTGGTTGATTCGCGCGTCGTCGACCGCGTCGTCCATATCGACCTGCGGCATCAACGCGCCGCAGTTCGGCGGCTTCACGACCCCCATCTCGACGCGAAGGTTACACAGCATCTTCGAGCTCGTTGGTTCTGCACATGCGATGTACGGGCCTTCCGCGACGCTCAACGCGAGGAGCTCCTCGCGGATCGCGGCGCCCGCGGACAACGTGATCGTCCCGGCGCCCATGCCGTGACAAGCGGCGTCGGCGCATTTGCCTTTGCCTTCGAGGATCGGCAGCACGTCCGACTGGAAGCTGACCATGCAGCCCGGATCGGCCGTGCAGTTGCCTCCGGCGGCAGACGAGGAAGCCCCCGCGCCTCCGACGACTTTGTCCGGATCGCCGTAAGGCGGGATCTCCTCGGTGGCGCATCCGGTGACCGCCATGGGGAGCGCCGCAATTGCGGCAAGGAGGAAGATGGGCGCGCGTTTGTGCATCTTACCGGGGAGGGTCGCCATCATAACCGGGCGATCGAAAGAGGGACAAGCTCTCCCGTCAGGGAAAAAGCGCGGCTCGCCGGATCGCGGCAAGGACCTCATCCACGGAGCACGCGCCCTCGAGGCGAGCCACCTCGCGGCCCTCGGCGTCGAGCACGATCGTCGTGGGTACGGTTCGCGTCCCGTAGCGTTGCGCCCAGAGCTCGGCGTCCGGGGTCTCGTCCGTCAGGTCGAGACGAAGCGCCACGAGGGGCGTGCTCGAAAGCAGGATCCGTGGATCGGACCAGACCTCGCGCGCCATCGCGATCGAGGCCGCCGACCACGAGGCCGAGAGGTGAACGAGCAAGGGAAGTTGCTCCCGGGACGCGCGGGCGTGGGCGTGGCGCGCGTCGGTCTCCCACACCCAAGGACGAGGCCGGGGCGTTCCGCGAGGCGTCTCGTCGGAGAGAGGCGAGGCGGCGTCGGACGAGGTCGTCATGTCGCCGCCGATCGCCACGACGGGAAAAGGCTCCGGCGCGCGCGACGCACACGCGACGACGGACGAACACGCGGCGACGAGGGCGGCGGTGAGGCGAAGTTTGGAGGGACG
>JANMGF010001387.1:0-7112 GCA_031374535.1 Polyangium sp. (in: bacteria) | reverse complement strand
TCGCGGCGCGCCGCGCGCTGATGCATCCCCTCTGGCTCGGATCCCTCGCCCTCCTTGCCCTGAATGATCACGTGCTCAAGGGCGCGGGGCTCCTCCCCGGCACGCTCACCGGTAAATGGAGCGATTTCGCCGGCCTCGTCGTGGCCCCGGCCCTCCTCGCGGCGCTCCTTCGCCTCTCGAGCCGCCGCGGCCTCCTCCTCGCGCATGTCGCGACGGCCGTCGTGTTCTCCGCCATCAAGATCTCGCCCGCGATGGCGCGCGCCTTCGAGGCCCTGACAAACCTCACGCCGTTCCCCTGGCGTATCACCGTCGACCCGACGGATCTCCTCGCGCTGCCGGCCCTCGTCGTCGCGTGGCGGGTCCTCGTCCCGGCGATGCAGCGTCCTCTCCCGGAGCGCCCGATGGCCCAGCGCGCCGCCGTGGCCTTCGGTTCGCTCGCCTGCGCCGCGACGAGCCAGGAGCCGGGCCCCCCTGGGGTCCCCTGCGCCGACGAGTTCTGCGGCGAAATCCCCCGTGAGAGCGCCGCGCTCGTCCTCGGCAACGCCACGGCAGACACGCGCCTCGTGCGCCTTCGGCCGCTGAAAGATTCGGTCGCTGTCGATTGCCCGACCTTGCTCGCCGATCCCGAGTCCGCCCTCTCGCGTGAGCTCTTCGCGCCCGCCGAGGCGTGGCTCCTCGCGCCGAACCGGGGTTTGCCCCTCAAGAACAATCTCCTCTCCCCGTGTGTCGCTTACCTCGTCGACGCCGACGGCCTCGCGCCCACGGTCCTCGCCTGGTCGGCCGACACGTTTGCCGAGACGCTCCTCTCCACGGCGACCAGCTCGCCCGACGAAGGCCGGACGATCCCGCTCACGCTCGATTCGAATGGCAAACTCTCGGTCGGCGCGCACCCGGCCGTCTTCAAGGCGCCTCCGCTCGAGGATCCCCCGGTCGCCCCCGGCTGCGCCTCGCCCCCGGAGACCGTCGGTATCGACTGGTCCACGCCGCTCCCCGTCGGCGGGCCGTATCTCGTCGCCTCCGTCGAGTCCTCCCCCGACGATTGCCACGCCATCACGCTCCAGAACAAATCGACGATGTACGTCTGCCTCCCGCAAGCGGCCCTGCCGGTCAAGGCCGGCGACAGCATCGAGATCGCCGAGGTCGGCCCGAGCGGCTTTGGCACCGAGTCGGCCGGCGAGGCGCCCGAGGGCCAGGGCCTCCTCATTCGCAGCGCCACGTACACCATCCTCGCCATGCGCGGCAACGTGCTCGCCCGCTACGATGCCACCGGTTCGCCCGAGCCGCTCAGCGAGCCCACGATCGAAGGAGACCTCGCGCAGGGCTGCGCCGGGACGCACGACGTTTGCGGCAGCCTGCTCATCCCGCTCGAGGTCTCCTACCTCGGCGACCACGTCCCCTCGATCACCTTCCTGCGCGCCGGCAAGAGCCTCTCGCTCGCGGACGGTTATGGCACGCTGCACCTCGTGCGCGCCGAGGCCATGCCCATTCGCGACACGGCCTGCCCGCCCTTCGCTCGCAAAAGCCGTCATTACGAGTCCGTCCTCGTCGTCCCCGCGGGACCTTGATTCCAGGAGGAAAGTTTCATGATCCATCGATTCGGTAAAACGATCCTCGTGACCCTCTTCGCCTCCCTCGCGCTCACCGGCTGCGGGGCCGGCGATGCGGACAGCGGCAGCTTCGGCTCCGGCGGACAGACGCCTGGCCCCGGCGCGACCGGCGTCTCGCAGGGCGGCGCCCAGGACTTCGGCCTCTTCCGCCAGATCCTCGAGGCGGGCAAGATCCCGGGCCCCGGCGCGCTCGACGACCTCGGCTTCTTCGCCGAACACAAGCTCGATTATGCCCCGCCGACCTGCGGCAACGACGTCTGCATGCACGGCCTGCTCGGCGTCATGGGAAACATGATCACGGGCTCGAATTGCACCCTCGTCCAGATCGGGATGAACTCCCCGATCGACGCCGGCAACCTCGTGCGCCCGCCCATGCACCTCGTCGTCGCCGTCGACGTCAGCGGCTCCATGGCCGGTGAGCCCATGGATTACATGAAGGCGGGCCTCGTCGAGATGATCCCCGCCCTCCAGCCGACGGACCGGATCTCGCTCGTCACGTATTCGACCAGCGCCAACATCGTCCTCGATCACGTGAGCGCGGCCGATTCCCAGGCCCTCCAGAGCGCGTTCCAGGGCCTCTTCGCCGCCGGCTCGACGAACCTCTACGACGGGCTCTTCACCGCGTTCTCCGTCGCCGATCAGCATTTTGATCCGGCCTACCAGAACCGCGTGCTTTACCTCTCGGACGGCGTCGCCACCGCGGGCCTGCAAAACCCGAGCAAGCTCACCTCGCTCGCAGAGGCGTACGCGAAGAAGGGCATCGGCGTCACCACCATCGGCGTCGGCGCCGAGTTCGACGTCGAGGTGATGCGGGATCTCAGCGAGGTCGGCGCGGGCAACTTCTACTTCCTCGAAGATCCGAAGGCCGTCGTCGAGGTCTTCACCGACGAGGTCCAGACCTTCCTCGTCCCCGTCGCGCTCGACGTGAACATCGACGTGGCCGTGGGCGGCGGGTATGTCGTGCGTGGGGTGTACGGGACGAACGGTTATCAACCGGTCGAGGGCGGCGGGACCATCTCGATCCCGAGCCTCTTCCTCGCCGGCCGCACGAGCGCCGACGAACCCATCTCCGAGGGCCGTCGTGGCGGCGGCGGCGCCATGGTGCTCGAGCTCGTCCCGCGAGCCGGCGCGATCAGCGTGCCCGATCCGTACGAGGTCGGAACGCTTGGCCTCTCGTACAAGGATCCGCTCACGGGCGCGACGAAGACCCAGCTCACGAGCATCTTGGCCCCGCACCTCTTCGAGGAGCCCTCGACTTATTTCACGGACGACACCGTGGAGAAGGGGTTCGTCATGCTGAACATCTACGCCGGCTTCAAGCTCGCCGTCGAGCTCACCGCCGACAGCGATCCACGCACCGCCCGCCGCACCCTCGAAGCGTTGCGCCCGAACGTCGACGCCTGGCTCCAGACGAACCCCGATCCCGACATCCAGGACGACCTCAAGTACATCGACCTCTTCCTCGAGAACCTCAAGGTCGTCGAGGCGACGACGACGCCCTACGAGCCCGCCGACCCGCCCCCGCCCAGGCCCGCGGACTGACGTTGCCCCCGCCGATCCCGCCCCGCGTCGAGGCGCCCGTGCAAGGCGCCTCGACCTCCCTTATGCTGAACTCCTCGCGCGCCTCGGCGCGTGAAACTTCCAGCAGAAAGGGATCATGAAGCACAGCTACCTGTTCGTCGTGCTCGCGGCGGCGGCGCTCGTCGCCCTGCCCGGGTGCAAAAAATCAGGCTCGTCCACGGACGAGCACGGCGCCGAGGCGGAGAGCTTCGGCCGGCTCACGATCGACGAGGTCGAGGCCAAGTTGAAGGAGGCCAAGGAGGGCAAGCTCGCCTTCCTCGCCGTCGACAACAACGCCAAGTCGGTCTACGCCAAGGGCCACCTGCCGGGCGCGAAATGGGTCGATCACGAGAACGTTCGCGCCGAGGATCTCCCCGCGGACAAGGACACCTCGCTCGTCTTTTATTGCGCGAATGAACGGTGAACGGCTTGCCACGAGGGCGCGGTCGGCGCCCTGAAGCTCGGTTACAAGAAGGTCTTCATCATGCCCGCCGGCCTCGCCGGCTGGAAGAAGGCCGGCAAACCCCTCGACACCTCTTCCTGAATTTCCCCCGCCGGTTTTCCGCCCCCCTTCGGTCCTTCGGTCCGCCTCCCCGGGTTCGTCGGGGACGCGTGGTCACGATCCTCGTTTCTCCCGCTTCCCCTGCCGCTTCTGCGTGGGTATAACCCGGCCGCGCGTTTCGCAGGGAGAACCGGGAGGAGTACGTCCGTGGGCGACGAACGAAGCACCCGCGATACCGAGGGTGAAGGAATCATCCCGCTCGCGAAGCCCCGAGGCGCCTCGCTGCCCGATCTCGATCCCGAGCCGCGTTCGGTCTCTCCGCCTTCGAGTTATCCGCTCTCGCCGGGCACCGTCGTCGCGGACAAGTTTGCCCTGCAACGGGTGATCGCCTCGGGCGGCATGGGCACGGTGTTCGAGGCGTGGGACACGCTCATCGAGCGCAAGGTCGCGCTCAAGCTGATGCACCCGCACTACGCCTCCGATCCCTCGATGGTGGCGCGGTTCCGCCGCGAGGCGCAGGCCGCGGCGCGCGTGCAACACCCGAACATCGTGAACGTGCTCGAGGTCGGTCGTCGCCGCGACGGCGCGTTTTACCTCGTGCAGGAGCTGCTCGTCGGACAGACCTTGCGCGAGTACCTCGATGCGCGCGGGCCCCTCGAGCCGGACGAGGCCCTCGCCATCCTCGTCCCCGTCATGAGTGGCATCGCCGCCGCGCACGCCTCCGGCATCATTCATCGCGATCTCAAGCCTGAAAACGTCATCCTCGCGCGCTCGCCCTCGGGCGAGATCATCCCCAAGATCATCGACTTCGGCCTCGCCAAGCTCCACGACGCGAACAAGCAGAGCCTCACGCGCCTCGGCATGCTCCTCGGCACGCCGCAGTACATGTCCCCCGAGCAGGTCCTCGCCGAGAAGGTCGACACGCGCGCGGACGTGTGGGCGATGGGGATCGTCGTGTTCGAGATGCTCTCGGGCGTCTTGCCCTTCGCGGCCGACGGCCTCGCCAAGCTGCTCGCCAAGATCGTCTCGAACGATCCTCCGGTCTCGCTGGAGTTCGTCGCGCCGAAGTCCGCGTGGCCCTTCGCGCCTGTCGTTGCGCGCGCGCTCGCCCGGGATCTCGGCGAGCGATTCGCTTCCATGCGCGATTTTCGCGACGCGCTTTGTGAGGCCCACGGCGGCAGCCGCGTGCTCGGGGCGCATACGTCCGGGCACGTGGGGCAGGCGGCGTGGAACGGCGACGTCATCCCCATCGAGGATCCCGTGCTCGACGGGCCCGCGCACGACATCGCCGACGGGTACGACGCACGCATGCCCGAGGAAGGGGGCTACGTTCGCACGAACCGTCCTGCGACCCCGCCAGGGCCCGCGCGGCCGATGCCGGCCCTCTTGGCCCCGCTGGCCGCCTCGCGTGCCGAATGGGGGCCGGCCGAGGGGTGGCGCGACGTGGACGAGGATCCCGGCAAGCTCGCCGAGGACGCCCTCGACGTGAACGCCCTCGCCGACGCGATCCGCTGGGCCGAGGTCGCCCTCGACAAACCGGGCGCGACCGAGGATGCGCGGGGCAGGGCGTGGCTCGTGCTCGCGATCGCCCGCCGCTGGCTCGGCCATTACGGCGAGGCCGCGCGCGCGGCGCAGGAGGCGATGGCGCGGATGGCGCGTGGCTCGAGCGGCTGGCATGCCGCGTTCGGGCACCTCGTCATCGCGTACGGCTACCTCGGCCGCAAGGATCGGCTGCTCGCGCGGGTGGACGAGCTCGTGCAGGTCGAGGAGGAGGAGGGCGTCACGACCGAGGCGCACCTCGTCAGCGCGTGCAGGCTCGCGATTTTCGTCATCCGCGCGGGCGTCCCGCAGCTCGGCCGCAAGCTCGCGCGGGATGCCCACGGCCGCGTCGCGAGGCAAGGCACGGTGGGGCCCTTTCTCCGGGCCTGGCTCGCCACGGCCCGCGCCGAGCTCGCGCTTTTCGAAGGGGATCCCGCGGCCTACCTGCGCCGCGTCGAGGCCGCCGTCGACGGCTTCACCGAGGCGAGCGACGTACGCAACGCCTGCCTTCAGCGGACCAACGTCGGCTTCGCGTACATGCACCTCGGCGCCTACGACCGGGCCTGCTTCGGCCTCCGTCGCGTCGTCGCGGTGGCCGAGCCCATGCAGCTCGATTTCGTCCCTTTTGCGCAGGCCACGCTCGGGTTTTGCCTGGCGCACCTCGGCCGGGACGCCGAGGGGTTGCCGCTCATCGAGGCGGCGCTCGAGATGTCCAGGAAACGCGGCGACCGGCGCCGCGAGGCTTTGCTGCTCGTGTACGCGGCGGTTGTCCGGGCCAGACGCGGCGACCATGGCGGGGCCGTGATGCTCGCGCGCACGGCGGCCGAGGAGGCCGAGGATCTGCCGGCCCAGCGGGTCTACGCGCTCTCGGTGCTCGCCGACGCGCTCCTCGCCGAGGGCCATGCGGTCGCTGCGCTGGCGCCTGCGGGCGAGGCGACGAGCCTGCTCGAGCGGCTCGGCGCCATCGATGAAGGCGAGGCTTTGACGCGCCTCGTGCACGCCTCTGCGCTCCGCGCGACGGGGCAGGAGGCCGACGCCAAACGTCGCCTCGGCGAGGCGCGCCGGCGTTTGCTCGAGAAGGCCGACAAGATCGGCGATCGACGGTTCCGGCGGAGCTTCCTCGATCAGGTGCCCGATCACCGGAGGCTCCTCGAGACCGCGCTGTCCTGGCTCGGCCCGCCGTGACGTGTGGGGCGGGCTGAGGCGCCTAGAGCCCCTCGTTCCCGATCCGATGCTTGGGGTTCGCCGCGTCGCGCTCCTTGGCCGCCTGCTCCTTGGCCGCGCGTTCCTTCCGCTCGCTGTACCGGTCCGTCAGGTAATCGACGTGCTCGCGCATGAGCAGCGTGATCTTGTAGAGCTCCTCCATCACGTCCACGACGCGGTCCCGGTAAGGCGAGTCCTTCATCCGCCCGTCCTCGAAAAACTCCTCGTACGCCTTGGCCACCGACGACTGGTTCGGGATGGTGAACATCCGCATCCAGCGGCCCAGGACGCGCAGCATGTTCACCGCGTTGAACGATTGCGACCCGCCGCAAACCTGCATCACCGCGAGCGTGCGCCCCTGCGTCGGGCGAACCGCCCCGATGCTGAGCGGGATCCAGTCGATCTGGTTCTTCATCACGCCCGTCACCGTCCCGTGTTGCTCGGGCGACGACCAGACCTGACCCTCCGACCAGAGCGAGAGCGCGCGTAACTCCTGCACCTTGGGGTGGCTCTCGGGGACGCTGCCGTAGATGGGCAGCTCGCGTGGATCGAAGAACCGCGTTTCGGCGCCGAGCCCCTCCATCACCCGCGCCGCCTCCTCGGCGAGCAAGCGGCTGTACGAGCGCGCGCGGAGCGAGCCATACAGGAAGAGGATCCGCGGCGGATGCGCCTCTCGCATCGGCCAGGGCGGGGGAGGGACC
>JANMGF010001378.1:0-4278 GCA_031374535.1 Polyangium sp. (in: bacteria) | reverse complement strand
CGTACGAGCGGCATGCCCTACGAGGACTCGAAGACCCACGCCGAGAGGCTCGCGCACGAGCGGGGGCGCGCGCTCGGGCTGTCGGTGATCTCGGTGCGGCCCCCGGTGATTTACGGGCCTTACGATCGGAACTTCCTCCCGCGCGCGCTCACGACGTTACGCAAACGAAGGATGTTGCTCGTCGATGGGGGGCGCGCGCCGCTGAACCTCGTGTGGGTGGATCACGTGGTCGACGTGATCCTGCGGGCTGCCGAGCGGCGGGATCTCGGGGGCGAGGCGTTCAACGTGATGGACGAGGTCGACGCGCGGCCGCCGAGCGTGCGTGAGGTCTTCGAAACGATCGCGCGCGCGGCAGAGCTGCCCGTGCCGCGGCTCTCGCTCCCGTATCCGGCGGCGATGGCGGCGGCGAAGGCGATCACGTGGGCCTTCTCGCTGGCCGGGCGGAAGGAGCCGCCGCCGCTCACGCCTTTCGTGGTGAAGTTGCTCTCGCGCGACGTGGTGTACGACGCGACGAAGGCGGCGCGCGAGCTCGGGTGGACCTCGCGGATGCGTTCGCTCGAGGGCGTCCAGACGTTCGCGGCCGAGCTCGCGGGGAAGACGCCTGCGTATGTTTCGCCGCCCGGCGCGGCTTCCCCGGGTGGGCCCGTGGAGTAGACTGCGCCCGGTTTTTCGCTCTGACGATCGAGGACTCGTTGCCCGATGACCGACCAAACGCACGCCGTGGATGACTCGCAGACGATTGAGCTTAGCGTCATCGTCCCTTGCCTGAACGAGGAGATGAACCTGCGCGAGCTTGCGGCGCGCTTGGTCCGGGTCTTCGAGGTCGGCGGGTTCGTCGGGGAGGTCGTGCTCGTCGACGACGGCTCGAAGGACGGGACGGCGAGCGTGATCCGCGAGCTTTCGGCCTCGTCGGAGGGCCGCGTCGTGGGGTGTTTTCACCCGGAGAACCGGGGCATCGCGGCGGCGTGGCGGACGGGCGTGGGGGCCTCGCGGGGCAAGCTCTGCGCGACGATCGACGCGGATTTGCAGTACCAGCCGGAGGATCTCCTGCGGCTCCGGCGCGCGCTCTACGACCACAGCGTCGACGTGGTGCAGGGGTTCCGGAGCGCGGTCGGGCGCCGCAAGGACCAGCGATTCCACCTGAGCCGGGGCCTCAATCATCTGCTCAATGGCGTGTTCGGGATGAACCTCTCGGACAACAAGAGCGGGTTCGTCCTGTGCGCCCGCGAGGTGATGCTCGACCTGCTCACGTATCACGGCACGTATTTTTACTGGCAATCGTTCATCATGGTCGCCGCGCACGCGAAGGGGTATTCGTACAAGGAGATCGAGACGATCTTCGAGCAGCGGCGGCAGGGGACGAGTTTCCTCGAGAAAACGGCCGTGCGGGCGAGCGTGCTTTCGCTCGTGGATCTCGGCAAGGCGGCCTGGGAATACCGGGTGAAAAAGCCTCCGCAGGACGTCGCGCTCCCGTTCTTGCGACGTCACCCGGTGGCAGATCGCACGCCGCCGCGGGATCCGGTGCAGGACATGCGCTGGCGTGCCTACATCGCGGCGTTCGACAAGACGCACTGGATGATCACGGGCGACGTCGAGCATTATTACGATACGCTCTGCAAGACGCAATGGCTCGGCGTCGCGGAGACGCGCGAGCTCCAGGATGAGAAGCTCCGTCGCCTCGTCCGGCATGCCTACCGGAACGTGCCTTATTACCGGGCGCGGATGCAGGAAAATCGCCTCCGGCCCGAGGACGTGCAGGGGCAGGCGGATCTGCACAAGTTGCCGCTGCTCACGAAGGCCGATATCCGCAAGCACCTTTATTTCGACATCATGTCGGAGAACCACGACAAATCGCAGGTCTTGCGGATCGCGACGAGTGGATCGACGGGCGAGCCTTTCGTTTGTTATGCCGACCGCGTGCAGCTCGAGCTGCGCTGGGCGGCGACGCTCCGGGCCCAGGAGTGGACGGGGTATCGTTTCGGGGATCCTTGCGTGAGGCTCTGGCACCAGACGATCGGGATGTCGAAGACCCAGGTCCGGAAGGAGCGCGCGGATGCGATCTTGTCGAATCGTACGTTCGTCCCGATCTTCGAGATGAGCGAGAAAAACCTGGCGGCGATGGTCCGCACGATCGCCGAGGCAGAGCCGGTTTTGCTCGACGGGTACGCGGAGGCGCTCGATTTTCTGGCGCGGTATCTCGAGGCGCACGGGGATCTTTCGGTGCGGCCGCGGGCCGTGATGTCGAGCGCGCAGACGCTCCCGCTGGCGAGCCGGCGCGTGATCGAGAAGGCGTTCGGCTGCGCGGTCTTCGACAAATACGGGAGCCGTGAGTTCTCCGGGATCGCGTACGAATGCGAGGCCCACGCGGGGCATCACGTGGTCGCCGAGGGATACATCGTGGAGATCCTGAAGAGCGGCGGCGAGCCGGCGAAGCCCGGCGAGATAGGGGAGGTGGTGATCACGGACCTCACGAACATGTGTATGCCGTTCGTCCGGTATCGCATCGGGGATCTGGCCGAGGCCATGGATCCGCTCGCGCCGTGCACGTGCGGGAGGGGTTCGCCGCGGATCGGGGCGATCGAGGGGCGCGTGCAGTCGATCATCCAGGGGACGGACGGGCGGTTCGTGCCGGGGACGTTTTTCGCGCATTACCTGAAGGAATACGATCACGCGATCAAGCAGTTCCAGGTGGTGCAGGAGGAGCTCGGGGCGATGACGTTCCGGGTCGTGAAGGGCGGGCGGTTCTCGGACGACGTGCTCGACGAGGTGCTCGCGAAGTTCCGCGAGGTGCTCGGCGAGGATCTCCGGATCCAGGTCGATTTCGTGGACGAGGTGGCCATGGTGCGCACGGGCAAACGCGTCGCGGCTGTCTCCAAGCTCGGGATCGATTTCCAGCGGAGCGTGGCCTCGGTGCGGCCGAGCGTGGACCGGGGAGCCAGTCAATCGTGACGCGAGGGGCCTCCGTCGCGATCGTCTCGCGCCCGGGGACGACGTACGCCGCGGGAGGCGCGCCGCCGTATGGCCCGCCAAACCCGATTTACGCCATGGTGGAGGCGCTCTTCCGGGAGCTCTCGCTCGATCGTGGGCGGGCAGGGACGCCGGAATGGAACCCGCTCGGAGACCTGATTTCCAGGGGCGATCGGGTGATCGTCAAGCCGAACCTGGTCTCGTCGCGGAACCTGCACGAGAAGATCACGGGGGACAAACTCTGGGCCTCGAGCACGCACGGCGCGCTCCTTCGGCCCGTACTCGATTATGCGCTCCGCGCGACGGGGCCTTCGGGCAGCGTGCGTGTCGTGGACTCGCCCGTCGAGGGCTGCGAGATCGAGAAGGTCGCGGGCCCGCTCGGGATCTTCGCGGTGATCGATCACCTGCGGCGCGGCGGCGCGGACGTCGATTTCGTGGATCTGCGTTATTTTCGGGTGGCGCCCTATTTCGCGCTCGACGACGTGCGGCGCGGGGGCATTTCGTATAACCTCGGCCTGCTCGTCCGCACGAAGCTCCGCGGGGATCTTCGCGGGTATCAGGTGGTGGACCTCGGGGAGCGGAGCGCTTTTGCGCGGAAGGGCGCGCCGCCCGGTTCGCGGCTCCGGTTTCACAGGAGCCATTACGAGACGCCGGTTTCGCATCATACGGGCGGGAAAAACGAGTACAGCTTGCCGCGGACGGTGCTCGACGCGGACGTGGTCATCAACCTGCCCAAGATGAAGACGCACAAGAAGACCGGCGTCACGCTGGCCCTGAAGAGCGTCATTGGAATCACGAACGAGAAATACTGGCTCCCGCATTTCACGGCGGGGGATCCCTCGGTGGGCGGCGACGAGTTCGATCGTCCGCGGAGCCTCGGTGAACGGGTCGAGGACAAACTCTCGCGTTTTCCTCTACCCGGGGACCATTCGTTGGTCGCCCGCCTCGCGCGCCCGGGAGCCGCGCCGAAGGTGATCGACGGGAGCTGGGAGGGCAATGATACGCTCTGGCGGACGATCCTGGACCTGAACCGGATCCTCTTTTTCGTCGATCGCAATGGCGTTTTGCGGGACGAACCCGTGCGGCGTTACCTCGCGCTCGTGGACGGGATCGTGGCCGGGGAGGGGGAAGGGCCGCTCGGGGCGACGCCGGTCACGGCGGGGACACTCGTGGGCGGGTTCGATCCGGCGATCGTGGACGCGACGGCGGCCGAGGAAATGGGGCTCGATCCGGCGCGGATGGCCATGATCCGGGAGGCGTTCGGGATGCTCTCGGGCGGCTCGCTCGGGGAGCGGGTGATCCGGAGGGACG
>JANMGF010001348.1:0-3808 GCA_031374535.1 Polyangium sp. (in: bacteria) | reverse complement strand
TCGCGCCGCGCGAGCGCATCACCGACGGCTCGGCGCGCTGGTTTCCCGTCGTGCACGCCCTCGACCTGCTCTTTGCGTGACCCGTTGTGCGCCCCGCGCCCGCGGACTTGGATAGACTGAACCCATGGATATCGTGTCCTTCTGCGCCCTCCGCGTCTCCTCGCTCCCCTGGCAGCCGCGCGAGGGCGCATTTGCGCTCACGGTGATCTGCAAAGCGACGTTCGAGCTCGGGCCCGGTGCGTCGTTGATCGCAACGGTGCAAGAGGCCGTCTGGGACGCGACGAGAGCAGCGAGCGACCTGGCGCCCTTCAAGCGAAGGGCCGATGTGCTCGTGGTAGGACACGCGTTTCCGCCGAACGGAAGGCCCGCCAGCGCCCCGGTGTCGCTCGTGGCGCGGCTCGGCGTGGGGAGCATGCAGAAGGCGATCGAGGTGCGCGCGGATCGGGGATGGGTCGCGGAAGGCTTCGGGCCCGTCCGGCCGACGTCGCCTTCACGCACCACGCTTCTCGGGCGGCATGCGGGGAGCTGGGATCATCGCGCGTGGAACACGAAGCCGCTGCCCGAGGACGTGGATGGCGCGTTCTTCAACGTCGCGCCCGTCGATCAGCAGCTCGCCGAGCTCGTGGGGGACGAGGGGATCGTGCTCGAGCATCTTCACCCGTCCTTTGCGCGGATCGAGACGAAACTCGCGCGCGTCGTCCCGCGCGCGACGGTGCAGCGCGCAGCTGGTCAGGCGCAGGAGGTGCGGTTGCGGTGCGACACGTTGAGCATCGATACGGATCGGCAGATCGCGATGCTGGTGTGGCGCGGGGTCGTACTGCTCGCGCAGGCCGCGGAGGAAGGGCTCGTCGTGGTGACCGCGGAGGGTTTGGATGGAGGCGTCGGAGACGATGTGGAGGGAACATTGACGCTCGTCCCGACGGGAAAAAACTTGGCGCCGGCGCCGGTGCTGCCGTTCGTGCCGGGTGGACCGGGATTGCCGAGCATCGCGATTCGTGACGAGGCCACGCGCGCGGCGCCTCCGCGGCCCCCGAAGAACGAAGAAGAGGACGAAGGAGCAGGGCCGACGACGCTGACACACGTCGGCGTCGGGATGACCTCGAAGCCGGTGACGCCGTTCGAGCAGGCAATAGGCGGAGCGCAAGCGGAGGCGGGCGCGGAGGGCCCCGACACGAGGCCGCTCGACGTCCCTGCGAAGGAGGAGCGCACAGAAGCATGGAAGAGCGCGCCGCCGATGCCCTTCGATGTGTCGCCGCCGGCGCTCCTGGGGTTCATGCCGAGGATCGAGGCGGCGCCGACGACGGCGCGCGTCGTGGAGAAGCCGGCGAAACTCGGGCCGCTCGCGGGAGGCGAAAACAACGCCGCAGAAGCGACCGTCGCGGGAGCGGGTTGCAGCATCGAACCGGCGCCGACGACCGAGCCGGCGGGCGCCCGGAGAGCGGCGATGGAGGAGCCAGAGCCCGACACGTCGAAAGAGCTCACGGTCGAGCAGGTCGCCGCCGTCGCCGCCGAGCTCGCGGAGGGAAAGCAGGAGCGCGCGAAGGTGCTCGACATGCACGGGCTCCGCGAGCGCGCGTGGCGCAAGAACGAGCGACGCTGGGCCGACGCGATCGAGGCAGAGTCGGCGCGCGGCACGCACGCGCTACGCGGGGCGTACGACGCCGCTTACGTGGCGAAGGTGGAGGGGTTCCGCGGTCCGATCACGCTCGAGGAGTACACGCGTCTCCTCGTCGCGCTGGAGCGCGGGAAAACGAACGAGGTGCTGGATGGATTGCGGATCCATCGTCCCGCGCTCATGCCCATCGTGCGGCTGTGGACCCGGAAGGTGGCGACGGACATGAAGCTCGGGGATGCGGCGAACGAGACGCTGAGGGTCGCGCGGCGAGCGTGAGGCGCGCGTCAAGGCTCCGGGATACGAAACGGACCGAGGCCGGGCATCGCGATCTCGTGCGGCCGCTCCGCCGCGACGGCGCGCTTCCGTGCTTGCCGCGCGTGGTGTTCTTCCCAGGTGAGGGGCATGGGCGGATCGTCCGAGTTGAGCCGCACGCGCTCGCCCGTGATGGATACGTCGTCGTTCGCCTTCACGACAACGCCGCCGGGCGCGGCCTCGATGCTCACTTCGCGGGCGCGCTCGATGGAAGCCTTGCCCACGTCGCGGATCGCATGGCCGCGCGTGCGTTCGTGGAGGCTGCCGCCGACGTCGAGGGTGGCGTCGCCGGAGGTCTGGATCGCGAGGGTCTCGCTTTTGAGGGTCAGGTGTTTCTGCGCGGCGATCTCGAGGGAAACGGCGGCGATGGAGAGGACCGGGCCCTCCTCGGTGAGGCGGAGCGAGAGGACGATCTGGCCGTCGGGCGCGCGGACGTGGATGTGCTCCTCGCGGCCTTGTTCGGCGATCTGGAGCGACCGCCCGGAGGCGAGCGTGATCGTGCGGGCGGGCGCGGCGAGAGCGGCCGTCGGCGCGGGCGCGAGGGGAACGAGGGGCGCGGGGCGGTCGGCGTCGTCCTTCACGGGGTCATGATAACCGAGGTTGGGGTACACGGGATATGAGCGGATCGGAGTTCGGGGTGCAAGCGGTCGGAAATGCGAAGGGCACGGACGGCAAGCTGTGGCTCGTGTGCGTGGCGAAACGGACGTACACGTTTGCCGGGGGTAAGCTGCGGCTCGCGGACGAACAGGTGCCGGTGCGCCGGGAGCCGGACCTCGAGGTCGATGAAAACGGCCGGATGCGGGGGTTGCGGGACGACATGGACCTGTTCCCGCCGAAGGTCGCGACGGACGTGGTGGTGACGGGGCGGGCGTATGCGCCGGGTGGGAAGGCGCGCGAGGCGACGGTGGCGGTTGCGGTCGGGAAAAACGCGCGAATGCTGCGGGTGTTCGGGGAGCGGCGGGCGGAGGTGTCGATCGAGGGGGCGGTGCGTTTCACGGATCCGAAGCCGTTCGATAGTGTGCCGCTGTCGTGGGATCTGGCGTATGGCGGGTACGACGCGTATGCGCATGACGAGTTATGCCCGCCGAAGCGGCGCAATGGGCGGAGGGTCGAGCCGTCGCCGCGGCAGGAGGGGGTGTTCGCGTATCCGCGGAACAAGGTGGGGCGGGGATATTTCATCGATGTGGATCGGGATCGGGCGGACGGGGCGCTCTTGCCGCAGATCGAGGATCCTGGGGATTTGCTGACGCCGAGGCGTTTTTTCGTGCCGCATTGGAAGGCGTGGCTGGACGCGCCGATGCCGGGGGGGGTCGGGTGGGTGGCGCATACGTGGTATCCGCGGATGATGCGGCTCATGGGCGGGTTTCTGGAGCATGATCCGGCGACGAAGCCGATCCGGGAGATGCAGTTTGCGGATGGGGAGGACCTCGGGGGGCCGTTCCGGAAGAACGAGGTATTGCCGCGAGGGCTGCAGGGGGCGGCGCCGGGGATGGCGGTGGAGAGGCTGCGGGGGGACGAGGTGGTGATTCTGAAGGGGCTCGTCGAGGGGGAGGCGGAGACGAGGTTTCAGCTGCCAGGGGAAAGGCCGAGGATGGAGGTGAGGCCGCCGGGGAGTCCGAAGGGGTTCACGCCGGAGGCGGTGCTTCAGACGGTGCGGGTGGATGGGGAGGGGAAGCGGGTGGTGATGACGTGGGGGGGGGCTGTGAGGGTGATGGGGGGGCTGGGGGACGAGCAGCTAAACCAAACAGCGATGAAGAACGAGTGGACGTAAGGCCTCTCCCAGGACTTATTCCCTGTCGGTTTCATCCGATCGCCAGCGATACCGGTCCGGAGCAGTGACGTATTGGCGAACCGAGACACAACAATCGACAGGAAAATCGA
>JANMGF010001319.1:0-11274 GCA_031374535.1 Polyangium sp. (in: bacteria) | reverse complement strand
AGTACGGCAAGAAGAAGATGGCCGCCTCGCTTGCGCAGGACCAGGTCATCGGGCCGTACGAGGTCATGAGCAAGTTCACGAAGGAACTCAACGGCCTGTACGAGGCGCATCACATCCTGGAGGAGGCGATGGCCAGTAAGTGGGGCCTCACAAAGGAGCTTGACAAGATTCCGTCGGTGATACTAACGAACGCGGAGCACAAGAGGATCACGAAGGCGCTCGATGAGGCCCGGCAGAGGGTGATGGTCATGAATAAACAGAAGGACTTGAACACCCGTGCGCTGTGGAAGATCTATGAGAAGGTATATGCTGAGCATCCGCGCTGGCTGGAAGCGATCAGGCCGTACTTCGGCCGCTGAGGCGGCACCATCTCAACAGGGAGCACGACGGTGAGAACCGAAGTAACCCTGCATTTCGACGGGACAGAGCTGCTGGGCGATCCACGGGCCGTCCTCGAATCTATTGGCTGCGGGCCGGACGTCGCCGAGATCGCCGATACCCCGGTCCTGAAGCGGTTGCCGGTGTGGGTCACCCTCGACGAAACGGACGAGCGACTCTCCAAACTTCTGGCGCTCCTCAAAGAGTACGGCGCCGACTGGTGGGATATTCGCTCCGACCGCTTCACCGAAGAGGAGATCGAAGCGGCGCCGCTGCTCATCATGTCGTACGACGTCAATGCCACGGTCTTCGGCGGGCCGCGGGTGGGCACGACCTACGACATGTCCAACGCCTGCGAGCGCTGCGGCGCCGGTGCTCGGCAGACGTCCGCGATGATCATCGAGGGTGAGTATCTCCATAAACTCGAAGGCCGGCGCGCCGCCGCGACCCCGTACGACGACATGCTCGTCGATGAGAAGCTGGCAAACGTGCTCGCGGAGAGCGGCGCGACGGGGATCTCATTCCGCGGCGTGTTCGTGTCGTTCGAGAAGAAAGGCCACATTCAGCTCCCGTGGCGCCAGCTCTGCGCGGAGCACACGATGCCACCGCTGTCACCACGTTCGACCGGGATCGAACCCTACAAGCCATGCTCTTGCGGGCGGAGCGGCTTCGATACGCCCTGGGAAATCCCCCTCCGCCTCGTCTACCGCGCCGCGGATCTCACGGAGATTCGCGACGTCAACGTGACCTGGGAGTGGATCGGGGACACGCACTACGAAGGCGACGTGAGCGACGCCCTCTTCGCGCACCCCTGGTTCCTCGTCACCCCCAAGGTTCGCCGCATCTTCCGCGACGCAGGCGTCACCGGGTTCGATTGGATGCCGATCCGGGTCGAAGAAGGCGCCTGAGTTCACAAAACGCGCCTCCCCGCCTCCCGCGCGACCGTTCCGTTCCCAAAAAGTGGCTCTCCCGACCCCCGCGCCCCCTCCGCGCCCCTTCCGCCGCGCCTCCCGACCTCCGCGCCGCCGCCGTTTCGTGAACGGATCGACCGATCGCCCCCCGCGAAGCCGCCATGCAAGGTACGGAACGCCTGCGCGAGCGTCGGGATCGTGCTGTTTTGCTTGCGCCACGTCTTCGCGACACGTCCAGGCTGGACATGGGCCGGGGCTGACTCGTAAGTTTTCTCGCCTCGCGCTCGCCGGCGAAGAAATCACGCCCGGCGAGGTGACGACGAGCGAGGTCCCGGCGGGCAGCTCCACGCAAGGGTGATCCCTCGCTACGAATTCGGCCCCGCCGGCCCTCTCCGCTGCTCGACCACGTCGATCACCACGTCCAGCGTATCCCCCACGACGCGGTTCACGAGGCGAATCATCCCGTGCGTATTCGTGATCGCCGTATCGTGGATCTCGCGGATCCCCTGCACCGGCACGCGGATCTTGGGGATTCGCTCCAGCATGTCGAACGGCCGGCGCGCGGCCTTTTTTTGCAGATTCTCCAGCGCGAACGAGCCGTGCTCCACCGTGTCGTTCACCAGCGTCTTCAATCCGCGCCACCGCTGCATCATGTTGCCTCCTCGCACCATCCGCGAATCAACGTGTAAACCTCGGGGTCGGCCGCCAGCCGAAGGTGATCGAAGGACGGCAGGACCCGCACATGCTCCTGCGGGAAAGGGTGGCACCGGTCCTCGGCCTTCGCGCGCCCGGTCGCGCTGCGCACGGGGACGAGCGCGTCGCCGAAAAGGAGCGACAAACGCGGGTCCTCGGTCAACGTGCCGGCGATGAGGTGGTGACGAATGCCGGGCAGCAAGGGGACCGGGTGGCGCCGGTTCTGGAGGAGCGCGTCCGCGTCGGCGCCCTCCCAGTCCTCGCGGCGGAGGTTCGAATAACGCAGGTCTTTCACCCCGCTGCTGCGCAGGTTGGCGATATCGGCGATGAGCTCCGTGTACGGATTGCCGAGGGCGCCGAGCGCCCACGCGACGGCATTGCCCACGCGCTCGAGCGGGGCGCCGAGGTGCGGCGTGCCGAGGTAAAACGCCCGCTTCACGAGCGAAAGCCATCGGCGCGCCTCCGCGTGTTCACCGGCGGCATGGACGGCGCTACGCACGACGAGCCCGCCCATGCTGTGCCCGATGAAGACGAGCTCCTCGATCGGGACGGGGTAAACCTCGACGAGCCGTTCGAGGAGCTCGTCGAGCGCTTCACCGTTCGAAGAGACGTGCCGCCCTGAATTGAACCGCAGATACAAGGGCGTGTACCCGAGGTCCCGCGCGAGGCGAGATCCATACGTCTCGCCGTCCGCCATGGTCCAGACGCTCTCGACGCTCATCAGGCCGTGGACGAGCACCACGACGCGGGGCGTGGCCGCGGGGAAGGCCTCCGCGAGGCGCTCGCTCGTCAGCGGGAGACGCGCGCCGTCGTGGAGGAGCTGCATCGGCGTCGCGAGGCCGTTGCCGGTGCGTTCGAGGTAATCACCGACGGCGCCGTTGAGTACACCGATCAAGAGCTCGAGGTTCGGGGGCATGGAGGGACCGGACGCATCCTCGCATGGAAGTGCGTGTTCGGCGACGGCAACTTTTTTTCTCGGGCCGTGTAGAATCCGGTCCGCGTCGCGCGACTAGGACAGCGACGTGACCGCCGAGGCGCGGTGCACGCCGAGCTTTCGCATGGCGAGCGCGAGGCCGTCGCGTAATGTCGCGAGCGTGCTCACCCGTGACATGTCGAGGCCCAGCGACACCATCGTCTGGGCCACGTTCGGCCGGATCCCAGTGATGATCCCCTCGGCTCCGAGCAGACGAACCGCGGTGATGATGTCGAGGATGTGACCCGCCGTCGCCGTATCGACGATGTCGACGCCCGTCAAATCGAGAATCGCGAAGCGTGCTTGCGTGCGCGAGACCGCGTCGAGGAGATCCTCCGTCACGCGCGCGGCGCGCCGGCTGTCGACGACACCCACCATCGGCAGCGTCAGGACGTGATCCCATACCTGGATCACGGGCGTCTCGAGGTTACGGATGACCTCCTGCTGACGCTCGACGAGAGCGAGCTTCGCCTCGAGCTCGAGCTTTGCCCTGCGTGTCTCGGTGATGTTGAGGCTCATGCCGATGACGCCCTCCACCGCCCCAGCCTCCTCCAGGATCGGAACGTACCAGCTCTCCCAGGCGACACCGTGCGTCTCCGTGTAATCATGCGCCGTCACGCCAGACAGCGCTTGGTGGATGTTTTCCCGGGAGAATTCGTACATTTCGAGGATGTTTTTCCCCAGGAACTGCCCGGGCGTGAGGCCCACCGTTTGGAGGCCGCGGCCGTCCTGGAACGTGAACACGGCATTGGCGTCGACGGACCACACCACCACGTCCAGGTGATCGAGGAGCGTCTTGAGCATCCTCGCCATGTGGAGCTTGTCCTTCTCGGCGGCGATCCGCTGCTCGTCGGCGCGGAGACGCCCCTCGCGGTCCGCTTGCCACCGCTTGCGTTCGCCGATGTCGCGGCACACGAGCACGGCGCCGCATAGACGGCCTGCGTCGTCGCGGACGGGGCGCGCGGAGCATTCGGCGTACGTGCCCTCGGGCCGCCCCTCGGTGCGCGTGAACAACTCCACGGCGTCGGTCTTTTCTCCTCGCAGCGCGCGGGCGAGCGGCAGGTCGTTCGGAGGGAAAGGGGTGACGGCGTCCGGCAGGTAGAGGCCGTATCGATCGGTCCATTCGGAAGGACCTGCCTCGGTCAAGCCGAGCCCGAAGATGCTGGTGGCGACGGGATTGAAGTGCAGGAGGCGACCGTCGGCGTCGCAGATGACCACGCCGTCGGAGAGGCTCCGGAGGGCTGCTCGAAGCAGCCGGGTTTCGCTGATTGACTCTTCAGGCGTCCCTCCAGCTCCTTTGGGAGCCCGCTCCGCGAGACGCGCCGTAAGCTCGGCGACCTGCGCGCGCAACGCCGTGCACTCTTGTTCCAAGGGGTGATGTGTCATGGCTTTCCTTCTTGCCCGCGGAGGACCATGATAAATGCCACGAACCATGGAGATCGTCAATGGTTTGGCGATTACGAATATTTAATCATGGCGGCGGCGACGTTACGCAAGTCGGGAAGCACCCGATTAAAGTATACGGAACCACCGCGATGCGTTCGGGGGGGCTGCTCCGCGTCACGCAGCCCATCGTTCATCCACCATCGCGGTCACCTCCGCAGGCTCGCTCGCCGGTTCTTGGGCCTCGATCGGCTCGAGCCTCGTCCCCTCACCGATCCGCATCCGGTTGCCGCGCCAATCCACCGTGCGTCGGACTCCCCCGACGACCCACGTCCACGCGGCGAGCAAGTCCTTGAAGGGCACCAGGCAGGCACAACGAAAGGACATCCCCTCGCCACGCATGCGCGACCACAGCACCGCGTCCAGCGCCATTTTCAGCGCCACGCCGAGCAGCGCGGCCCAACCGAGAGCGCCGCCCGCCACGAGGGAAAGCAGCAAGAGAAGCGGGACGGGATTGAAGAGTGGTTCGATCAGGTACGAGCCGAAGTGCACGCGCCTCCGCATCTGCGTCCAGCGTACGTGCCGGCTCAGGAACCGATCGAGGCGCCAGCTCGCGTTCACGGTCCGTACCGGCTCCGTGGACATGGCGACCCGAAACCCCGCCTGCTGGAAGGCTTTCCCCAGCAGATAATCCTCCGCCAGCACGTTCCGCACCGAGGCAAAGCCGCCTATCGCGGCGAGATCCCCGAGCCGAAGCAACATGGATTTCCCGATGACGCAGGCGTGCCCCAGGAAGACCTTCGCCGAAAGCGTCGAGCGCACGACGAACGAGTTGAGGTGCAAGTTCTCCAGCGCCGCGCCGAGGCTCCTTTCCCCCGTGCCCACGATCATGCTCGTCACGAGCCCCACCCGCGGATCCGCGAGCTCGGCCGCCATCGCGCCGAGGTAGCCGGGTCCCACACGTACGTTCGAGTCCGAGATGAGGACGTGGTCGTGGCGCGCGCGGGCCGCGAGCGCTTCGAGAATACTCACCTTGGGGTTCATGCCCGTGCGGCGCGGACATAGGACGATCGAGAATGGCGCGTCGGGACGATACGCCATCACCTCGCGCGCCACGACGAGCGCCGGGTCCTCCGGGTCCTCCGCGCCGAGGAGGATTTCGTAGGTCGGGTACGTCTGGTACGCGAAGGAAAGCAGGTTTTCTCGTAACCCATCGTCCACGCCCTTCAGCGGCTTCAGGATTGTGATGGGCGGCGTCGGACCGTCCTCGGATCGAGCTCGACGCATGATCCGCAGCGCGGCCCATTGCGAGGCCAGGGTCATCACGATCGACGAGAGGGCTCCCCCGGCGAGGAGCGCCACCAGCGTGCTTTTCATCGTTTCACCTCGGGACGGCACGCTAGCGGTTGTTTGTCACGTTCTGGTGTCTGAGCATGTGAAGAACGGCGACGAAAATGGCGCGGAAGTTTTTCGCGGCCGCCTCCGGATCGTCAACTTGGCCGTGCATGCTCACGCGCCATGACGCGGATTGCTCAGGTGACGGATCTACATCTGCTGGAAGATCGCCACGACAGCCGCAGCGGTGTGGAGCGGTGGAGGCTGCGTTATTTGACGTTCGGCCGATCTTCGTGCGCTCGGCGGCGGCGGGAACGCGCGCTCCTGGCGCTCGTACGCGCACGCTTGACGGACGCGGATCACGTGATCGTGACCGGGGACTTGACCGAGGACGGCGTCTCGGCGCAATTCGAGGTGCTGGCGGAGGTGCTGGCCGAGAGCAAGCTCTCCCCGGAGCGCGTGACGCTCGTCCCCGGCAATCACGATCTCTACGACGACGGACGGGCCTTCGCGCGCGCCCTCGGCGGCCCCCTGCGCGCCTATGCAGCGACGAGCCGCCCGGGGGCCATGACCGAGCTCCGGGACGCGCTCATCGTGCCGATATCGACGGCCGTGCCATTGCCGGTGACGCGATCGAGCGGCTTGATCGAGGAGGGCGCGCTCGAGCGGCTCGGCAAGCTCGCGGTGGATCCTTATTTTGCCTGGAAGGTCGTTCTTTCGGCGCAACATCACCCGCCGGGGCGGCACGCGATCGCCGCGTGGCACTGGATCGACGGCTTGCAGGCGCCCGAGGCGATGGACGCGCTGCTCGCGCGTTGCGAGCGGCTCCATGTGGCGCATGGGCATGCGCATCGGTCCGCGGATCGATCCATCCGGGCCGGCGCGTCGCCGCGTGTTTTCGGCGCCGAGGCGGTGGTGGACGGGGAGACGACGGTGCGGCTCTATCGAGCGACGCACGGGCGGCTCTTGCCCGAGACCGACGTGGCGCTGGCCGCTTGACCCGAGCCGTCACACAATCGTGACTGGCTCCTCGCAGCGCCGAAACGGAGACGCGTCAGTGTCGGGCGCGCGCGCGCTCCGATCGGAGCGGGCCATGCGAGGAGTTCGCGAATGAAATGGAAGATTGCTGGGGCTTCACCGCGTCACGTCCTATCGCTCGCGGGCGCGGGCGTCCTGCTCGCGACCGCGCTCGGAGCGTGCGGAAGCGACGCGGTGGACGGGACCGACGGCGTGAATGGCCGAGATGGGACCGACGGGCAGGACGGCACGCAAGGGCCCGCGGGGGAGCCCGGGACGCCGGGGGAGCCCGGGACGCCTGGAGAGCCAGGTGCCCAGGGGCCCGGGGGCGAGTCCGGAATCACGTGGCCCGATCCTTCGCGGCCCCTCTCCGGAATGGTCGCCTTCACGTTCATGGATGATCTCGGCACGGGCGCGACGGATCTGGGTGCGTACGTTCGGATTCGCGTGGATCAAGTCGCGAAGGGCACGTTGCCGCCCGGCGTGCAGTTTCCGCTGGCAAACACGGCGACCGATAGCGTGCGGGCGATCGCGGGCCTCTCCAGGAACGTGGTCGTGGCGTGGCTCGATCCCCTCGGCTTCGATCAGAGCCCTGCGGCGCCGCGTTATGGCGCGAACAATGACTACGTCGCGTTTTTCGGCGACGGCTGGGGCGACGTCCCGGGAGCCGCACCGCAATGGAACGGCAGCGGGGTCTCCGGCTGGATGTGGGTCAATCACGAGTACGTCTCGAACAACAGCCCGACCGCGACGACGGCGCCGACGGGGCAACACCTCACGCTCGCGACCTACCTCCGGTCGGCGGATGTCCTCACGAACGACGTCACCTCGAACGAATGGCCGGCCGAGAGCCTCGTGACGTACGTGCAGGAGTCGAAGCGGCAAATCGGCGGCTCATGGTTTCACGTGGTGCAGGATCCGGCCTCGGGCGAGTGGGAGGTCGATCGCGGCGCGAAGGCGGTGCGTTACGACGCGACGAGCAAGACGCTCCTGCATATCACCGGCCTATCGACGGTGGCCGCCGATCATGACGATCAGGGCAATCCGTTGCCCCCCGGCGTCGTGAGCGGCATCATGGGCGATTGCTCCGGCGGCCAGACGCCCTGGGGCACGGTGATCACCGCGGAGGAGAACGTCCAGGACTATTATGGCGACCTCGAGCCCTTCTGGACCAGCGAGCAGAAGCTCGTCCTCGGGGCCGGCGCCGATCCGGGCGGGCCGATCACCTTCGACACGAAGACGAGCCCCACGAGCGAGTACGGGCTGTCGCCGGATCCGCTGACGCACCACGCGCGGGACCTTTATGGGTATCTCGTCGAGATCGATCCGGGCCAGCCGGCCGGCGAGTACGACGGCAAGACCACGAAAGGCGTGGGGCACAAGAAGCTCGGCGCCATGGGCCGCGCGCGATGGGAAAACGCGGCGTTTGCCGTCGATGCGAGCTCGAAGCTCGTGCCGAACCAGCCGATCGTGGTCTACGCCGGGGATGATCGGCGGAGCGGCCGCATCTTCAAGTGGGTCTCGAAGGACCCGTACACGGCAAACATGACGAAGGCGGAGACCCGCGCGTTGCTCGACGAAGGATCCCTCTACGTCGCGCATTTCGCCGGCCTCAACAACGCCACCGGAATCACGATGCTCGCGACGGGGCAGGCGCCGACGGAGGCGCAGCCAGGGACGGGGCAATGGATCCGGCTCAGCACGACGAGCACGACGATCGCGCCGAACGCAGCCGCGCTCGGCGAGCCTGGCAAGACCGTGGGCGCCGCGCTGACGGACATGGACTTCAATGGCCTCGGCGGCTTCATGAGCGACGACGACGTGCGCCGCGCGCTCTTCACGGCGTGCGCGAAGATCGGGGTCATGGAGCTGAACCGGCCGGAGGACGTCGAGTACAATTCTCTCGATCCGAGTGGCACGCCGCGGCTCTACGTGGCCTTCACCAACCATGGCCGCAAGACGCAGCTCGATCAGCAGGGCAAGCTCATCGCTCCGGCCGAGCACGACATGACCTCGCCGAAGCGCCCGGACGCGCTGGGCACCCTCTTCGCCTTCCAGGAGGCGACCCCGGGCAATCCGGGCGCGTCGACGACATTCACGTTTTTCCGTGTCTGGGCGGGCACGAAGGCGGCAGGCCCGTACGACGCGGCGAACCCCGATAACATCGCCATCGACCGCGAGGGCTCCGTCTGGTTCGGCACGGACGGTAACTTCGGCACGAACAAGACCTCCGACTCCATCTATTTCCTGGACCTCGACCCGGCGCACGCGGCGGGGCAACCCGGCGTCGTCTCGCCGACGTTTGGCAAGGCGTTTCGTATCCTCTCCGTGCCGAGCGACGCGGAGGCGACGGGGCCGGCGTTGACCCCGGACATGCGCACGCTCTTCGTGAACGTGCAGCACCCCGGCGAGAGCGTGTGGAGCGTCTGGCCGAACGGAGGTTGATGTCATGACGACGACGCACGAAGTACGCCCGGGGGTATGGCTCGCCGCCGCGCTGACCCTGTCCCTCGCGGCGGCTTCGTGCCGGAGCCGCGAGGAGCGCGGCGCCGAGGCCGAATACGACCCGCTCGCCCGCGCCCGCCAGACGGCCGGGCAGGTGAAAAACGCCGAGGCCTCGGTGCCGCCGCTCTGTTACACGAAGACCAACGGCACTTCGAATCCCTGCTGGGTTTGTCATACGAGCGCGCATGGCCCGAACACGCGCTCGGATTGGGGCCTCCAGGAGGAGTATTCCTTCTCGGAGACGGCCCAGAAAAACCACTATGACAATCTCTTCGTCGATCGGAGGGCCGCGATGGCGGCCACCTCGGACGAGGAGATCCTCCGCTACGTCCGCGAGGACAACTACGCGCCGCTCCGCCGGGCGCTCGCCGGGCGCCGGGGTTTCGAGGGCTACGTGCCGGACCTCGACCTCGAACGTGGCTTCGACGACCAGGGATTCGCGCGGGACGAGAGCGGTTATCGCGCCGTGCGGTACAAGCCCTTCCCCGGCGCCTTCTGGCCGACGAATGGCAGCACCGACGACGTCTTCATCCGCCTGCCCGCGCCGTTCCGGAGGGACACGGAAGGCGCGCCCTCCCGCGCGATCTACGCCCTGAATCTGTCGCTGCTCGAGGCTGCGATCACCGCGGATCCCGATGCTCCGCCGGATCGAATGGAGCGCGCGATCGAGCCTGTCGACGAGCGGCTCCTCGGCTTCGATCTCGACGGGGATGGCGCTCTCTCCCCCGTCGCGACGCGCGTGCGGCGCTTGCCAAAGACCTATGCCGGAGGCGCGTCGGAGGTTCCCCTCGAACGTGGTCTTTATCCGCGCGGCGTGGAGTTCTTGCATTCGGTCCGTTACCTGGATCCCGATGTGCCTGGGTATGCCGCGCGGCGCATGAAGGAGCTCCGGTATGCGCGAAAGGTGCTGTCTTTGGATCGATGGGCGCGCCTCCGTGCCCACGAGAAAGAACAGGACGAAAAGGACGAGGGGGTCCTGCCGGTGTACGCGGGATCGGCCACGAGCGGGCTGCGGAATGAATTCGGCTGGCAACTTCAGGGATTCATCGAGGACGAAGCGGGGCGGCTGCGGCTCTCGACGGACGAGGAACATCGGTTTTGCATGGGGTGCCATTCAAGCCTGGGCGTGACGGTCGATCAAACGTTTTCCTTCGCCCGCAAGGTGCCCGGCGCGGCGGGCTGGCGCGTGCAAGACCTCCGCGGGATCACCGATGTCCCGCAGCTCGGGCACGCGGATCCCGAGGTGCTCGTCTACCTCCGGCGTGTGGGGGGCGGCGACGAGCTCCGGGCCAACGAGGAAATGCTGACGCGGTTTTTCCCGGGAGGCACGCTCGCCGAGGCGGAGGTGCGGCGCGCGGCGCCCGGTGGCGATCGTGATCTCGCGTTTCTCCTACTCCCGTCGCGCGCGCGGGCGCTCGACCTCGACAAGGCGTACCGCGTGCTCGTGCGTGGTCAGCGATTCGATCTCGGTCGCGACGCGTTGCCCACGCCGGCCGTGAACGTGCACGCCACCATCACGAATGGGTCGACGGGGCTCGCAATTGCGAATCGGGTGTACAGAGATGGCCGTCTTCGACTCGATTGGGGGCCGGCACCGGATTGATCGCGGGCGCACGGTGATTCCGTGCTGGTGGAGCGATTCCAGCGTGAGGCCCGCGCGGCGTCCGTGTTTTACTCTCTCGACCGCAATGGACAGCAAACCCTGTCCTCGAAGGAGGGCGCGGCACGAGGAGACGTTCGGCGACGCGATCACGCCGAGCCGAGCGGATGGGTGGGATCTCGGTCGCCCCGAGGCGTGGGACGAGAGGTTGTCGTTTGTCCTTCGCGACATCGATGCGCTCATGCGTTTCCCCGATAGGCGCGCGCTTGGACACGCATGAAGTCACGGTCGCCCCGTCTCGCGAGGAGGCTCGAGCCTCGTGAACTGCACCGCAGGATCCCCCGGGGCACCCGAAAGCAGGGGGCTCGCCTTGCCTTTGAGGTGCGTATCGAAGAATGCCAGCGTATATTGATTGATGAGCCGATGTGCCTTCCGCGCCGGCAGGTTGCGGGGCGAAAGCAGCGGCGTGAGCAGGGACG
>JANMGF010001266.1:0-11090 GCA_031374535.1 Polyangium sp. (in: bacteria) | reverse complement strand
CCCTCACCACAATTCGCAACCTGGCGTCCTTGACGGTTCATCGGTCGAACTTACCCTGCGGATACCCTTCCTCGCGCCCATTCCCCCCGCGCGACGAAGAGGTAGAAAGGTACGAGCGTAATGAGCATCGGACCCAAGGCGGTATACAACGGCCCCCTGACGATCGACGTCTCCGCACTGAAGGAGGACCTCGTGGATCTTGCCCCGGGCGGCTTGGTGGGCCTCAAGCACGAAAAGCCCGGTTTCGACGACGTGTTCGATGAGCTCCAGAAGGCGAAGACCGGCGCCCTTTCCAATGCGGGAATCGCCTCGGAGATCGTCACGCGGATCGAGACCCGCACCGTCACGCTGAAGGAGGTCCGCAAGAAGAAGGCGGAGGCCGAGAAGCTCGCCGAGGTCCTGCGCGAGACGGAGGCGGAGCTCGAAAATGCCCGCGAGGGCGACGTGGCGCTCGTGGCGAAGGGCGCGCAGACGGCCGTGCAGCACGTGGATCCCACCATCGCGGCGCACTTCGAGAAGACGTCGAAGTATTACTCGCAGCTCGCCGACAAGGCCGTCGCGACGCGGCGCAAGAATGCCGACGCGAAGGATGCCTCGGGGCCGGCTTCGCCGTAAGACGCGGCGCTGATTGACACGGCGAATGCAACGTCGGGCGCGCTCCCCGCGCGTCCGACGTTGCGACCCTGCTACCCCGCAAACACATACGACTGCCGACAGCAAAACGTCACCACTCTCAGGAAATCTTGCTGCGTGTGACACCCGAGGAAGAGGCCGATCCTTTCGCGGGAATTGATCCCCAGGAACTCGCGCTCGCCCAGGCGAAGTCGTCTTTGACCACGGCGTACCTGGTCGCTCAAGCCGAGTCCTCAGGCATCGACCCGAGCACGCTCGACGCCGCCGCGCTCGGGCAACTCATGCAGCAGTACCTGCCCGCGGCGTCCGCCTCTGCGGACGCGTGGCTCGCGACGCTGGATCCGGCTGCGTTGCCCCTTGGCGGTCCATACCGCCTCGACTGCGAGCTTGAGCATAAGTGCGTTTCCCGTGTGCCTTGCAAATACAACGCGCCTCCCGTACCGCATCTATGCAACATCACTGATTGCGGCAAATCCAGGTGCTCGCTGTGCCCTGATTGGATCGCCGACATCTTGAAGAGCCTCGTGCTTACGTCCTGGTGTGCCTATGTCTGCACGGAGACGGCGACTTACCCGCCCCGGGTGGTTGCCATCGGTGCCGGAGGAGTCTCTGCATTCAAGGGCTACTTCGTCGGCCCGATCTGCAAGGAACCGTGAGGGACCCATGAGCAAGACGAAGGACGTCGAACCGTCGGGTGAGGTAAACACGGACAGCCTCGAACGGTTCATCGCGAGCCAGCCGGAGCCGCGCAAGGCTGCATATACCGGAGCCTTCCAGGCGCTCGGCGTCATCATGGTGATGCAGAACGTCATGGCGCTTCTGGTAGCACCACGTTATCAGGCGAAGTATTTGTCGACTGCTCCGCGTCGCGACCAGCTTCGGCAGTTGTTCGACCAGTATCTCACGTTGGTCGAGCAAGAGGGGAGCCGCGACAACGACCTGACCCGATCGCGGGTGCCCACGACGAAGATACGTGATTCGCTCGATATCTGGGAGTTCGGGTCGCCGGTTCCCGAGGCGGTACGCCTCGCTGCACTGGAATGTTTTGCGGCATTCGGAATCTCGGAACCAGAAGAAGGCTGGGACCGCTGGGAAGGCCCGTCCGATGAACCCGAGCCCCCTCCCCTACACCCCAGGCCCGGCATCCTCTGCGCCGACCCCATGAACCTCGACGAATGGCTCGCCTACGACGGCCCTGGCGAGTTCGTCGAGGGCATCCTCGTAGAAGAGAAAGCCTCGACGCCGCGGGAGGACGCGATCGCCGCCTGGTTCTTTGCTACTCTACGCGATTGGGCCATCCCCCGCGGTGGCGTCGTCCACGGGCGAGGGCACAAGCTCGTCGTCTCCTCGACGACCGGCCGAACGCCCGATGTCTGCGTCTACCTGCCGAGCGATCCATCGAGAGATGAAGGCGCTCCCTCGATACCAACCCTGATCCTGGAGGTCGTCTCTGCGAGCCCCGTCGACCGACGCCGCGGCCGTTTCATGGCATTGATGGAGTACGCCCACCTGGGCGTGCCATGGTACTGGATCCTGGATTCATCCGAGCAGCTCTTCGAGAGCCTCGAACTTGGATCCGAGGGTCGATATGGGATTGCTTTGCAGGCAATCGACGAGCTCTTCCCCGCACCCGGCCTCGAAGGCCTCTCCCTCGACCTCGCCGCCCTCTGGACCGCCGTCGCCTCCCCTACGGCTCCTCCACCACCACAAACACCTCCACCCCCATCGACTTGAGCGCCACGGCCGCCCTCCGGCGGCCTTCCCTCCTGTCCTCGCTTCCTTCGTCCCGAGGAGTCGGGTAGAACGAGCCGGTGTCGTTCGTCATGAGCTACGAAAGGATCGTGTGAAGAATGCTTTCGGGGATCCAGGATCCGGAGACATGGGTCGCGCTCGTCTCGCTTTGCGCGATGGAGATCGTGCTTGGCATCGACAACGTCGTGTTCATCTCGATCCTCACGGCGCGCTTGCCGGCGGACAAGAGGGACAGCGTGGGGCGGACGGGGCTCTTGCTCGCGCTCGTGATGCGGATTGGCCTGCTCTTCACGATCAGCTTCTTGATGGGCCTCACGCGTCCGCTCTTCACGCTCCCCGTCGTGGGCACGGCCGTCTCGGGCAAGAGCCTCATCCTGCTCGTCGGCGGCCTCTTCTTGATGGGGAAGTCGACGAACGAGATCTACACGAAGGTCGAGCGGGACGAAGAGGGCGAGCATGGGGGCGGGAGCCGGGCGAGCGTGGGGCTCGTGGTCGTGCAGATCCTGGCGCTCGACCTCGTGTTTTCGCTCGACTCCGTGATCACGGCCGTCGGCATGATCCCGCCTGAGCAGATGTGGGTCATGGTGACGGCGGTGCTGGTCTCCGTGGGCGTGATGCTCCTGTTCGCCAAGAGCATCTCGGGGTTCGTGATGAAGCACCCGTCGGTCAAGCTCCTCGCGCTCGCCTTTCTCCTGCTGATCGGCGTGATGCTCGTCGCCGAGGGTATGGGGCAGAAGATCCCCAAGGGCTACATCTACTTCTCCATGAGCTTCGCCCTCGGAATCGAGCTGCTCAATATGCGATTCCGCAAGAAGGGATCCGCTATGGCTCTTCCACCACCACAAACACCTCCACCCCCATCGACTTGAGCGCCACGGCCCCCTCCGGCGGCCGCGCCTCTTTGGCCGCCTCGAGCTGCTCGCGCGTCTCCCAGATGCTCACCGACTTCCCCTTCCCCGTCGCTGGATCCATCACGTAATAACTCGCCTTGCACCCCGGCTGCTTCTTCAGCCATGCCCGGTGCGCCCGCGCCTTCTCCAGCTCCGCGTCCGTCGCCTTTTCGTGCGACACGATCCGACACAGGCCCTTCGTCGGCAGCGAGGTCGGCTTCTCGGTTGCCTTCCACAGGTGCACCGCGGCCCACAGCTTCCCGATCTGCCCGACCGAGTGCGCCCCTTCCACCCCGTAGTCCTCGGGCGTCACCACCCGGCCTCGTACCGAGAAGTACCCGATCCGCACCCCGAACTCGTCGTTTACCGCATACTGACCGCCTGCGGCTGTCACGTGGTAGAGGCTGTCGTCGATCGTGACCCGGTTTCCATCGACGCTCGTCTTGGTCGCCATGGGCGTACCCTACCAGAGCTCGACCGACGTTCGCCTTTGAAGCTGGGAGTTCGTCCCTTCTTTGCTACCCTCCGCGCGCCGTCATGACTCCACGCGAAGACAGGGCAGGGGCCGAGGGGCAGGGCCGGGGCGTGCGCCTCGTGCCGGGCGGGATCGAGATCGCCGGGGAGGTCGTCCCTCTCTGGGCGGGCGCCGTCCACTACTGGCGCCTCGACCCCCACGAGTGGCGCGCTTGCCTCGAGGCCGTCAAGGCCATGGGCCTCCGCCTCGTCGACATCTACATCCCCTGGGCCGTCCACGAGGTCTCGCCCGGCAAACTCGAGCTCGGCGCCACGGACCCCCAGCGCGACGTCGCTCGTTTCTGCCGCATCGCCGAGGAGCTTGGCCTCTTCGTCATCGCCCGGCCCGGCCCTCACATCAACGCCGAGCTCACGTACTTCGGCCTGCCCGAACGCATCGTCTGGGACCCTGCCTGTCAGGCTCGTTCGCCCGACCAGAACCCGGTCATGCTCCCCATGCTCCCCTTCGCGTTCCCGGTCCCGAGCTACGCGAGCGACGCCTTCCACGACGAAGCCGCACGCTACTTCCAGGCCCTCGGCCCCACCCTCGCGCCGCTCCTCTTCCCGAACGGGCCCATCGTCCTCTTCCAGATCGACAACGAGGGCGCCCTTTACTTCCGCGACGGCGCCTACGACCAGGACTACCACCCCGACGCGATCCGCCTTTACCGCGAGTTCTTGCGCGAGCGATACGGCACCATCGACGCTCTCCGCGTCTCCTACGGCATGGAGATCGGCGCGGGCGACGACGTCCCGAGCAGCCGCAAGGGCGAGGCCACGCGGTTCTCTTCGATCGACCCTCCGCGCAAGTTCGACGCCGAACGGTCCCGTGATCTCGCGCGCCACCTCGATTGGTGCGAGTTCCACGAACACCTCCTCGCCACCGCCCTCCAGCGCTTCGGCCGCGCGCTCGCGGCTGCGGGCATGGAAGGTTTGCCCACCACGCACAACTTGCCGCCGGGCCAGGACGCGACGCCCCTCAACGCCGCTCGTGTCACCAAGGTCGTCGACCTCGTGGGCCTCGACTACTACCACGCGGCCGATCCCATGAGCCGCGCCATCATCGCGCGCCGCACGAGTGAGCTCGCCACGCGTTGCGAGGCCCTCTCCGTGCCTGCTTTTGCTTGCGAGATGGGCGCTGGTTTCCCGCCGTTTTTCCCGCCCCTCGACGAGCGCGACGGCGCCTTCACCGTCCTCTGCGCCCTCGCGTATGGCCTTCGTGGCTTCAACATTTACATGGCCGTCGAGCGGGATCGCTGGATCGGCGCGCCCATCGATCGCCATGGCCGCGCCCGGCCTTATGCCGTCTTCTGGCGCAAGCTCTGCGCTGCCCTCGAACAGACGAGCTTTCACGATCTCCGCCGCAAAGCTCCCGTTCGTATCCTCATCCCCCGCACAGAGCGCCGCATCGCCCGCGTCATGCACGCCTTCGGCCCTCTCTCCGGCGTGGTTTTTTCCGTCATCGGTGCCGGCGCGCGTGAGCGTTGTGTCGAGGACGATCTCGGCTTGGGATATCCGCTCGCCATCGAGGCCGATACCTTCGCGCGTGCTTTCGAGCAGGCCCTCGAGGCCCGCGGCGTGCCTTTTTCTTTCGTTGGCGGCGAGGACCGCGACATTGCCCTCGGCGACGCCCGCTGGCTCATCTGCGCCACCTCCGGCGCCTTGAAGCCCGAGCTCTTCGAACGCCTCGCCGAGGCCCACACCCGTGGCGCGCGTGTCACGCTCGGGCCCCGCGAGCCCCATTTTGATGGCGCATTCCGCCCCCTCGACGTCCCCTTCGATCTCGTCCGCCTCGGGACCGATTCCCACCTCGGCCCGATCACCGCCGACGTCCCCGCCGCGGCCGATGCTGCTGTCTCGCATGCCATCGAGACCCTCTCCCTCCCGACGTATGCCTGCGATCCTGGCAGCGTTTTCGTCACCGTACACGAGGATACGCAAGGTATTCCGCGCGTCCTTTTCGTCCTGAACCCCTCCGATCGCGACGTCGTCGCCCGCGTGAGCGCCGGCGCCTCGCGCACCAAGGCCACCGACCTCATCGACGACGTGAGCTTCGAGGCCCGCGCGGGCACGCTCGAGGTGCGCATGAAGCCTCGCACGGTGCGGCTCCTGGCGCTGCGGTGACGGCCCGGGGCACGCCCGTTGCTTGGCGGCTCGAGCTTATCCTTTCGGGAGGTGCTCCATGAAAAACGTCATTGTCGTAGGAACGGCCGCGCTCACCCTGTCCGTCGCCGTGGGGCTCGCGGCTTGCGGCGAACAGTCGATCGGCGCGGATTATCAGGGCAACTGTTGCGGAGAGCCCAATGGATCGACGGGCACCGGGGCGCCCGCCCCGCCCGCGAACGCGGACGACGCCGGCGCCGACGCACCTTTTGCATGCGGGGACCTCGACAAGGACAGCCCTGTCATCCTCTACCTCTCGGCCGACGACTCGAACTCGATGGGCTCTCCCGTCCACATGCGCGAGCTCTTGAACAAAGGCATGGCCCCGCCGGCCGCCCTCGTTCGCACCTACGAGTTCCTCAATTATTATCGCATCCAGTACCCTGCGCCGCCCGCCGGGGAGCTCTCGATCCTCCCCCACCTCGGGGAGACCAAGGTCTCTGGCGAGCTCGATCTCCAGCTCGGCGTCCGCTCCTTCGACGCCGTCAAGCCGCGCCGGCCCATGACGGTCACCTTCGTGCTCGACACCTCCGGCTCCATGGTCGGCGACCCCATCCTGCGCGAGCGCGCCACGCTTTCGGCCCTCGCCCAGGCCCTCGACGAGGGCGATATCGTCAACGCCGTCACCTGGAATACCAGCAACAACATCGTTCTCTCTGGCCACAAGGTCACGGGCCCGAACGATCCCCAGCTCCTCGGCCTCGCCAATGGGCTCGAGGCCTTGGGCGGCACCGACCTTTCGAGTGGCCTCGCGGTCGGATACGACCTCGCCAACCAGCATTATGGCACGGACCGCTTGAACCGCGTGATCCTCATCAGCGACGGCGGCGCCAACGTGGGGGTCATTGATGAAAACCTCATTGGATTGCAGTCCCAGGACGCCGACAAGGAGGGCATTTACCTCGTCGGCGTCGGCGCTGGCCCCGCCGAGACTTATAACGACGCGCTCATGGACATCGTCACGGACAAGGGCCGCGGCGCCTACGTGTACCTCGACAGTCCGGAAGAGGCGAACCGCATGTTCGTCGACCGTTTCGCCGAGACCATGGAGATCGCCGCCCGCGGCGTGCAGGTCGAGATCACGCTCCCCTGGTACATGCGTATGTTCAAGTTTTATGGCGAGGAGTACTCGACCAACCCGGAGGAAGTCGAGCCGCAGCACCTCGCCCCGAGCGACGCGATGGTCTTCAACCAGGTCGTCAAGGCTTGCGATCCCTCCGTCATCGACCCGAACGACACCATCACCGTCGTCGCGCGCTGGAAGACCCCGCTCACCTACCTGCCCCGCGAGGTGAAGGTCACCCTGACCCTCGCCGAGCTCTACGCGGCCCCCAAACCCCAGCTCGCCAAGGGCAAGGCCATCGTCGCCTACGCCGAGGCCCTCAAGCTGCCGACCCTCGAGACCCTGAAAGCCGCGCTCGCGCTCGTCCAGGAAGCCAAGGCCGGCGCGCCCGACCCCGAGCTCGACGAGATCGCCACGCTCATCACCAAGCACCCCGCCTACGTCCAGCCCTGAAGCATTGCCTGAAGCGGCGCGCTTTCCGCGCATCGCGTGGAGAAAGAAAACTCGTGCGAATGATTGCCAAGATTCTCGGAGTAGGGCTCACCTTGGGTCTCTTCTGGGCCGGTTGTGGGGACGATCCCCCCCCGCCTGCCGAGCAAGACCCCCTCGCCGATCTGCCCGCGATTTATACCCGCATCACGTGCGGCCGCATCTTCTCCTGCTGCGAGGTGGAAGAGCGGGACGACGTGATCCTCTTCGATCCGGCGCCCACGTCTATTGCCGAATGCGAGGCGCAGTACGAGATTTTCTTCAAAAACGTCATCGGCGACTTCCTCAAAGGCGTCGATGAAGGGCGCCTCAAGTACGACGCCGCCCGCGCGGATGCGTGTTTCGCCAAGGCCGAGGCCGCCTCCTGTGCCGACTATTTTGGTTCCGATTTCCTCGACGAGGACCCGGACTGCGAGGCGGCTTTCCAGGGGACGGTCGCGCTCGGCGGTGACTGCATCGACGATGACGAATGCAAGGACCCCGGCGCGTCGTGCGTGAGCTCCGGCAGCGAAAACGTCGGCACGTGCACGGCCCCGCCCGGCGAGGGGCAGCCTTGCGACAATGGCCTCTGCGCCTCCGGCCTCACGTGCCGGTTCGGCGCGAACGGCAACATGTTGCAATGCCTCGCCCCCACCGCGGACGGCGGCGCCTGTTCCCTCGATCTCGATTGCCAGAGCGGGTATTGCGATTTCCAGGCGGGCGTCTGCGCCACCCCCGCGCCCGCCGGAAGCGCGTGCGTCGTGAACGCCGGCTGCGCGAGCGGTTATTGCGACACCGGGGCAGGGGCGTGCGCCGCGAAGAAGGCCGACGGCGCGGACTGCGTGACGGGCGCCGAATGCGCGAGCAGCTTCTGCGACGATAGCGGGGGCGCGGGCGTCTGCACCGCGACGAAGTCCGACGGCGCGGCCTGCATGGTCTCCTCCGAATGCACGAGTGGCCTCTGCGACATCGGCCTCTGCGGCCCGGTGAGCGGAAGTCCAGTCTGCGACGGGATTTGAACCGCCCCCCCAGACGCTCGGCGCCCGTTCCCGTTGACGCCGCGCCTCTCCTGGCCCACGTGTTTTGATAGCGAGGCAAATGCCCATGGAACGAGACCGCTGGCTCTCCGTTGTGCTGAGGACGGCGCTGCTCGTCCTGTTTTTCTGGATGGTCCGGACCCTCCTGGTGCCGATTGTCCTGGGCGCCCTCTTCGCGCTCCTCCTGAGCCCCCTCCTCGAAAAAGCCAAGCCTCGGCTCGGCCGCGCGGAGAAGTTCGCGCCGCTTCTTTTCACCCTCGGCACGATCGTCCTGGTCGTCATTCCCTTCGTGTTCATCGCCATCGAGGCGATCCAGGCGATCAACCAGTTCCTCACGCGCGACTGGGGCCCGACCATCACGCGCCTGCAGGCCTTCCTGACGAACGGCATCGACATTCGCGGCCGTAACATCCACATCGGCGGCGCACAACTCCAGTCCGGCATCCAGAACGTCGGCCAGCGCGCCGCCTCGTTCGCTGCCGCGGTTGTCGGCGACATGGCGACGGCCTTGCCGGCGTTCATCCTCAGCCTCTTCCTGTTCGGCATCGCCCTCTTTTATTTCCTGAAGGACGGCGGCGGCCTGGTCCGCTGGATGTTCCGCCTCTCGCCGTTCCCCCAGAGCCAGACCCGCGAGCTCTTCGCCTCCGTCCGCGACACCGTCAACGGCGCCATTCTCGGCATCCTCGCGACGGCCGTGGTCCAGGGCAGCCTCACGCTCATCGCCCTGAACGTGTTCGGCGTGCCAAACGCCTTTTTGCTCGGCGTGTTCGCCGCGCTCCTCTCGTTCATCCCTCTCGTCGGCACGACGCCCGTCACGGTGGGCGCGACGATCTACCTCCTCTTCACGGGCCGCCTGGGCCCGGGGATCGGAATGGGGATCGCGGCCGTGGTCATCGGCCTCTCCGACAACGTCGTGCGCCCGTGGGTGCAGAGCTCGCAGACCCGCATGCACCCGCTCATCGCGCTGCTCGGCATCTTCGGCGGCCTCGAGCTTTTTGGCCCCGTCGGCGTCTTCCTCGGCCCCGTCATCGCGGCGATGGCCGTATGGACCATCGACGCCTACGCGAAGCTCCACCCCCCGCGCCGCGAGGCCACCGAGAGCCTCACGACCAGCGCGCCCCCGCCGCCGTGAGCCGCGCCTCCATCGAGCGCCCCGCCGGTGCCGTGAGCCCCGCCCCCTGTTTCGCCAGTCGCATGCGGGTCCTTGCTTGCCCGTCCCCTCCCGCCCGAAGCCCCTTCACCACCTTTCGATTCTCCACCCGCGCCGCCGGGCGGCACGTTCGAGCCGCGGATCGGGGTTCACCACGACAGGCTCGGCCACCCGTTCGAGCAGGGGCATGTCCGTCACGCTGTCCGAATAAAACGTCGATTCTTCCAGCACGAACCCGAGCCGCGCCGCGAGCGCCTCGGCGCGCCGCACCTTGCCCACGCCGAGGCAAAGAGGCCTCTCCGCGCGACCCGTGAACCGGCCAAGCGTGTCGATCTCGAGCTCCGTCCCCACGACGTGTTCGATCTCCAATCGCAACGCGAGCGGCCTCGCCACGTATTTCGTCGCCCCCGTCACGATCGCGCAGACGTCCCCGGCCTGCTGGTGTTTCTTCACCGCGTGCCGCCCCGCGTCCGCGATATGCGGTTCGACGTATTTCCCGAACCAGTCATTGCAGCGCGCCGTGAGCACGCTCTCGTGCGTGCCTGCGAGTGGTTCGAGCGCCTTCTCCGCGATCTTCTCCGCGTCGAGCAGCCCCACGGTATATTGCGCCACCCAGTAGAGTGTCTTCAGGAGGTCGAACGTCGACGCTTCGCCGATGTCCCGGAGATACCGCACATAAAGGCTCGCGGTCTCCTTGCGCACGAGCGTGCGATCCATGTCGAAGAGCGCGGCGCGGCGCGTCTGCCCGCTCATCGCGAGAACCCGTAGCCGCGCTGGAGCGTCGCCGAGAAGATGTTGCAGAGCGCGTGGAACACGATTCCCGCGCCGACCCCGCCCGTCCGCGCGCGGAGCCAGCCAAAGACGAGGGACGGGAAAAACACCGCGAGTCGATCCGGGCTCGGCACCGTCAAGAAATGCCCCACCGCAAAAATCGCCGAGGAAACCAGGATCCCCGGGCCGAGGTCGGCCCCGAACACGCGCCACCGGGTCGCCCACGCGGCGTCGAGGTGTGTCTGGAGATATCCCCGGAAAAACGCCTCCTCGGGGAGGGCCACGGCCAGGAAATGCCCGGAGATCTCGTTGAAAGGCGACTCCAGCGCCCGGAGCACGAAGGGCATCTTCACGCGCCAGAACAGCTTGAAGCCGAACCAGAACGGCGGGAAAATGATCGCCGCGCAGAGCAGCACCCAGAGCGAGGCCTTCGCCGCATCCCGCAAAAGGCGGCGCGGATCGAGCGGCAAGGGCTCCAGGAGGCCCCCGATCGAGAGCCCGTGCGCGCGGATCACGTGCTCGTCTCCGCGCAGGACGAGCCACCACGTGGCCGCGAGGAACGCGAGCCCCACGGCGGTCCCCGCGTGATCTTTGGGCGTGAGGTAGGAGAGCGCGGTCACCACGACCGTCGTGGCGAGGGCGACGAGGAG
>JANMGF010001245.1:0-13295 GCA_031374535.1 Polyangium sp. (in: bacteria) | reverse complement strand
CGTGCAAGGTCGCGAGCTGCGGGGACGGCGCGGTGCACGCGGGGATCGAGGCGTGCGACGACGGCAATACGGACGACACGGACGCGTGCCTCCAGGGATGCGTGGCCGCGACGTGCGGGGATGGATTCGTGCAGGTCGGCGTCGAGGAATGCGACGACCAGAACGCAGCGAACGACGACGGATGCGTTGGCGCCTGCAAGAACGCGGTCTGCGGCGATGGGTTCGTGCGCGCCGGCGTCGAGCAGTGCGACTACGGGAACCTCGTCGGCGGCGACGGCTGCGGGCCGGGCTGCACGCCCGACAATATGCTGCCGCAATGCATGAATCATGGAATCCTGAGCGAGGCGGATCGGAACGTCAATTTCAATGACGGCGATCTCGGCGTCGAGATCTGCGATAGCACGGTGCTGGCGGAGGGCTGGTACCGATTCACGGGCGCCGCGGGCGTCCAGATGCCCACCAGCCCTCCCCCCGATTATGCATGCGGCACCGACGCGCCCGGCTGGGTGAAGGATCCATACCCCAGCGTCCCGGGTCAAGTGGTGAACGCGATGGTGTGCTTCAACTGGCAGGGCAACCCATGCACCTGGTCTTCCAGCGTCCAGATCGCGCATTGCGGAGGGTATTTCGTTTTCTACCTGCCGCTGACGCCGGTCTGCACTCTCCGGTACTGCGGGACGAACTGAAACGAAAAGGGGCCGGTCTCCCGGCCCCCGTTCTGCATCGTCGACGGGGCCTTGGGGCCTACTCCGCCGCGATTTCCTTCTCGAGCGTCTCGAGCTCCGACTTGTAGTTCGCCGACGTGATGTCCTTCTCCGCCTGGTCGTCGAAGTCGGCCGCGGTCGGGAGGTCCTTGTCGGTCAGGACCACCGGGGCCATCGCGGCGCCGCCGGTCGTGGTGCCACCCGTCGGCTTCGGCTCTTCACAAGCCACGACGAGCGCCGAAATCGCGAGAAGTGCGAGCACGATCGAGCGATTCATTTCTCACCTGCCTTCTCCGCCGGCTTCGCGTCTGCGGGCTTCGCTTCCGCGCCCTTCGTGCCTGCGGCCTTCGCGTCGTAATTGGCCATCCACTTGTCGTGGCGCGCGTTTTCCTTGTCGACGAGCTTCTGCACGCGCTCGCCCGCCTCGGTGTCCTTGCCGTCCTCGGCGAGGTCCCGGACGCGCTCGAGCCGCGCGAGGCGACGCGCATGCCGCTCGAGCTCCTGCTTCATGGCCTGCGCCATGGGCTGGCCCTTGAGGGCGGCGGTTACCTTCTTCTTGAGCTCCTCGCGCGCGTCCTTGATCTTGGCCTTGCGGGCCTCCTTCTTGGCCTTGCGCTTCTCTTCCTTGGCCTTGGTCTCCGCCTCGGTCTCGGCCGGGGCCGCAGCCGCGTCGGCGCCGGCGTCCTTGTCCTCGGGCTTGCCCTTGTCCTCGGGCTTGCCCTTGTCCGCGGCGTTCTCCGCCCCCTTCGCCGCGTTGTCGGCGCCCTTCGCGTTCGCCTTCTCCGCGCCCTTGCCCTTGTCCGCAGCCGGCGGCGCAGCGGGCCTCGGGGCGGGCGCGAGGTCCGCGGAGGCCACGCCACTCACGCCGAGCAGCGCACCCAGCACGAGGGCCGCAGCACCCTTCTTCCATCCGTTCATCACAAATCTCCTCTTTCGAGAGCCGCCCATCGAGGATGTGCGCCGCTCGCCGATCATCTCGGAACGGGCGCACTTTATACCGAGGGCGCCGCCGCTGTCACGAATTCGGTGTGCCGCGCCCGCGCGTGCCACGGATCGACAACGATCCCGACGCACCTTCGATCGCGTATTGTTCCTCGAGGAGGTGCGCCGTTTTGTCATCGATACGCACGGGAGGCTCGTTCACGTCGGCCCGAGGGCGCTCGAGCGAGCGGGTTCCCCGGTCGATCACGGAGGCCGAAAGCCCCGCGCCCGAAGGCAAAGCCCCGCCGGTCACGAGCGACAATCGAATGCCGGTCACTTGTTTGACCAGCTCCAGCGCCGCATCGGCCGCGCGCAGGAGCCCGTCAGCGCATTCCCCCTCGAACACGGCGGCCACGCCACGGCCGAGCAGCGGGACGACGACGCCCCCCTGGCTCTCCGCGATACGCTGGAACAAGACCCGGGTCCGGCCCACGTTGCTCGAGAGGGGCAACCTGCCGAAAATCACGCCCACGAGGTGGTCCTCGCTCGGCACGAGATCCGGCGGCAAGATGATTCCATCCCGCAAGGACGCGCCTTCGGCGATCGTGCGTTCGATCGCCGCGAGGGAATCGGCCATCTGGCGCGCCGAGGAAAATCGTGCTTCCGGATCCCGCGCGAGCGCCCGTGCGACCAGCGCATCGAGCGCGGGCGGCGCCTCCGGCCAGGCATCCGACAAACGCGGCGGGGCCTGAAGGACGATTTTGGCAAGCACGGAAAAGGCGTCGTCACCGGAAAACGGCCTCTTCCCGGAGAGAAGCTCGTACAGGAGCACGCCCAGGGAAAAGAGGTCCGAGCGAGGGCTTACCTCGGTGTCGCCCCGCGCCTGTTCGGGGGACATGTAAAAAGGCGTGCCGAGCGCGACCCCGTCGCTGCCCTCGGAGGCGCTATCGTGCGCGACGCCGAGGTCGAGGAGCTTCACGAGGAACGACGTTCCCTCGGCCTGTTGCGTGAGGAAAAGATTGCCCGGCTTGACGTCGCGGTGGACGATGCCGGCCCCGTGCAGCGCGTCGAGCCCGAGCGCCGCTTGACGGGCGATCGTGAGGGCCTCGTTTTCGCGGAGACGCGAGGCGCGCATGCGGTGGGCGAGGTCCTCGCCTTCGAGCCACTCGAGCACGAGGTAGGGCCGGTCCTCCGCGTCGATCCCGGAATCCACGAAGCCGACGACGTGTTCGCTCTGGATACGCGCCGAGAGCCGGGCCTCGCGTTCGAATCGATCCCGGGTGATCGGATCGACCGCGAGGTGCTCGTGCAGGCGCTTGACCGCCACGGGCACGCGGCGCTCGACGTCGAAGGCACGAATGACCTCCGCCGTGGCGCCAATGCCCACGCGTTCTGCGAGCGTGAATCGGTCTTCGGCTCCCATCACCCGAGCCCCATGGCTACGCGGCTCCCCCCGCCCATGACCTTCAGTGCCAGGCCGACGCGGTCCGGACCGACTGGCCCGTCCGGTCGTGCTCGGCGAGCAGCTCGGTCGAGCGCGCCTGGCAGCCCTTGCACGAAGGGAACGTCGATCCATGCAGGCAACGCAGCATCAGCGCCTCGCCCGACTGCATCTCCTCGGGCTCGAGGTGACGGCCACATGAAATGCAATGGATGTGATGAACATGGCCCGGGGCCGCGGCGGGCTTCGGCGGCGCGAGTGCCTTGCGCTCACGCTTCGTCAATCGCTTCTCTCGCTTCATCGCTTCGGGTCATACGAGGTTCGGCGCACGCGGGCAAGAGCTTGTTTTGGTGGGTCGGGAGGGCTCGCGAGGCGTCGTCTTTCCGACGGTTCTAGGGTGAGCCTGCCGGGCCGGAGCTGCCCCGGTCGTCGCTGATCGGGCCGAGGTTCCGCCGCACGCCGCTGTCCGGCGCGCGCGCGTCGTCCTCGCCCAGGCCTTTCCGTCCCTTGCGCCGCGCCGATCCGCCACGGTCGAGCGGAACAACGACAACGCCCGAAGCCGCGCCGCCAAGCCGCGCGCGCGACAAACGCGGACGCGCCCCTTGCTTGCGCCGCGACGGCCCGAGGCGCCGCATGCCAGCCCGAAAACCCAGGTATACGCCGAGGAATGTGGCCCCGACCCACGCCGCGAGCGCCCCGATCGCCGTCTTCACGCCGGGCCCGCCCTGGCCGAAGTTCGCCATCGTCTCCATCGAGGTCCGCAGATGCGCGACGTCCTCCATCGGCCCCCGCAGCGCCGCCACCTTTCCCATGGACTCGTCGAGCTTCGCCACGCGCGCGAGCGTGCCCTCGAGCTTCGCGACTTCGTCCATCGGCGCGTGCAGCGCCGCCACGTCCTCCATGGGCCGTTCGAGCCGCGCGAGGCCCTTTTCCATGCTTCCCATCTGCGCTTCGAGGCGGCTCATTCCCGCGCCGAGCTCGGCCATCGCCGGCCCGAGCGACGCGACGTCCTTCATCGGCGCCGAAAGCGAGGAGACCCGTTCCATGGGCGGGCCGAGCGACTCGAGATCGCCGGCCATTCGCTCCATGTTCGTATTCGACCGACCGAGGACCCCGGCGGTCTCGTTCATCGCTTTCGTGGTCTCCTGGATGGCGCGCGTGTTCGTCTCGATCATGGATGCCATGCCGCAACCCGCGATCGCGGGCGCAAGCACGGTGATCAGGACGACGAGCGTCCTCCTTTCCGGCCAGCTCATCCACGAAGCATCGATTGAAAGACGCCCCGCGTCAACGTATTTGCGCGCTGCGCCATGAACGAAAATGTCCTAGGCTCGGGCCAGCCGGGTGGGCGGGGGTGGGAGCGGAATTTTCTTTCCCTGGTGCTCAGCTTTCCAGGCTCGCGAGCAAAAACCAGGTGTGTTTTTCGAACGTGGTGATCATGGGGGTCAGCATGCCAGACGTATCGACGTCGCGGTGCTCGTCGGCGACCGAAACCGAGGAACGAAGGCCGGTGAGGTAAAGCGCGAATCGGTCGGCGAGGAGGCGCACGTGCTCGAGGCCACGCGTCGTCTCTTGCGGATACTCGGGCAGCTTCGAGGAGACCGCGACATGGCGCGCCGTGCCACGCGCGACGCCCCCGAGGGTGACGGCGCGTTCGGCGATCTCGTCGTTGAACGCCGCAAGCTCGGTCGCGAACGTTTCGAAGAGCGGGTGAAGGGCCGCGAAATGGGGACCCTTGACGTTCCAGTGCGCGACCTTGATCTGGCCGTGCAGGTCGAGGCCGTCGGCGAGCCTCTCGTTCAGCGTGGCGACGACGGCGGCGCGGGAGGACTCGGGCAAATGGCTCGGGCTCGGAAACATGAAACGCTCCTTCTCGGAATCGGGGGTGCGTGAATTTTCGTGCTGGCGGAGGCTAGACGGCCCCGGCCGTGATCTCCAGAGCAACCGTGGCCGCCTGGATCGTCGCGGCGATCCGGACCGCGTCGTGTACGTGGTCCTCGGTCAGCCCTCCATCCAGGACGGCTTTCTCGTGGGAACGGACGCACGATTCGCAGCCGTTCATCGCGCTCACGGCGAGGCTCATGAGCTCGAAATCGAGCTTCGACGTCTTGACCTGGGCGAGGCGATTCATGCGTAACTTCGGCGAGCGCTGCGAATACGTCTCCTTTCCGATCTGGTGCCGGAACCGGTAATACACGTTGTTCATCGCCATCAACGTCGCCGCCGCGAAGGCGTCGTCGATGAGGCCGTCGGCGTGCTCGATCTCCGCGCGCGCCAGCTCGATGAGGGCCTCACGGAGAGGGACGCTCCGCGCGTTCGCCGCCGCGGCAATCGCTATCCCGAGCCGCTGAGCCCGGGTGAGCGCGCCGTCGGTGTCGAGCACGCTCTGTAGATTCAGCTTCGTGTCCCGCGCGGCGTCGGGCAACTTCGCGCGGCTCGACTCGATTGCACTCATGGTTTCACGCCTCCAGCGTCGGCTGGCCCTTCACCCAGTTGCAGGGGCAAAGCTCGTCGGTCTGGAGCGCGTCGAGCACACGAAGGACCTCGTCGACGCTGCGGCCGACGGAGAGGTCGTTCACGCCGACGTAACGAATGACGCCGGTCGGGTCCACGATGAACGTCGCCCGGAGCGCCACGCCCTCCTCCTTGTGCAGGATGCCGAGCGCCTGGGCGAGCTCGCGCTTGGTGTCGGCGAGCATCGGATACGGCAGGTCACGCAGCTCCGGGTGCTGCTGGCGCCAGGCGAGGTGGACGTATTGCGTGTCGGTGCTGACGCCGAGGACCTCGGTGTCGCGGTCCTTGAAGTCCTGGTAACGCTTGCCGAACGCGGCGATCTCGGTCGGGCAGATGAACGTGAAGTCCATCGGCCAGAAGAACAGAACGAGCCACTTGCCTGGGAAACTCTCGCTCTTGATGTCGCGGAATTCCCTGCCCTTTTCGAGGCTGACCACGGCCTTCAGGTCGAACGAGGGCATCTTGTCGGTAACCGTCAGCATGTCTCTCTCCTCGGGTGTCTCGGTGGAATCCAGAGTCCGTTTTGTACTTTGTCCAGTTCTGGACACTGTCTAGAGCCTTGGCAAAAAAAAGCGCCGCCCGGCCCGGAGCCGAGCGCGTACGAGCGCGGTCAGCAGCGAGGTTTCTCGAGCTTGCCGCGGAGCACGACCTGGTACTCGTGGACGTCGTAGCCCTCGAGCGTCTCGACGTCCGATACGGTGATCGCGGACCAGGGGATGTCGTGAATGGCCCCCGTGTCCTCGTCGATGAAATGATGGTGCGCTTCGAGGTTCGGATCGAACACCACCCTGCCCTCCGCGAGCACGTGGGCCCGAAGGAGGCCCTTGTCCACGAAGAGGTTCAAGGTGTTGTAGACCGTCGCCCGCGAGACCATCGGCAGCGTCCGCTTGACCTTGGCAAAGACCTGGTCGGCCGACGGGTGCTCGTCGGTCCGCAGAACGTAGTGCGCGATCGCCAGGCGTTGCGCCGAGGGCGACACGCCATGCCGCTCGAGGAGCTCGACCTCGTTCGGCCCCGCGCTCTCCGTTCTCGTCGGCTTCGTCGACCTCACGAGGGTTAGATTGAGTCTAAAGTGAGACCCTGTCAAGAACGGCGTACGAATTTCTCGGCGTGTCGGGCGAAGAGCCGCCGAGGGGCACGGCCGAGGGCGCCACGTGAGAAGGGTTCGCGCGCGCGAGCGGTCTCGGCGGCGACAAACGCGGCCAGGCGAACGCCCGCCCGTCCGGACGAACCATGTAGGCACGCCGCATGCTGGCGCGAGCCCAGGGGCAACGCGGTTTGGGGGCTCGTCCCTCAAGCATATCGAACGGGGAGACGAACGCATGGACAACAGGGACATTGGCGATACGACGCAGACCCGGCCGCCCGAAGAAGGCCGGCAAGAGCGCGAGCGATCGATGCAGATCGTGACGGCCGGCTCGGTGGTGGAAGCCATCGGCGGCGCCACGGCCATCGTGCTCGCGGTCCTCGGCCTGGGAGGGATGGCCCGGCAAACGATGATCGGAATTGCCATCATCGCGATCGGCGCCGCGCTCCTGTTCGCAGGCGGCGCGATGGCCTCGCGTTACTCGGCATTCGTTTCGCGCGTGAGCGGGCAACGCGTGGAAGAGGCCGAGTTCGGCGGAGGCGTGGGCGTGGAGTTCCTCACGGGCGCCGCAGGCGTGGTGCTGGGCGTGCTCATCCTGCTGGGCATCTCGCCGCTGACGTTGTCGTGCGTGGCGGTCATCGCTTTCGGCGGCGGGCTCCTGCTGTCGACGGGCGCGACGAGCGCGGCGAACTCGCTGGGCGAGGCGTTCCCGTACGACAAGCGCGTGCGCGTGGCGCGTGAGGCGGTGCAAGGCGCGGCGGGCGTGCAGGCCCTCGTGGGCATCGGCGCGGCGATCCTCGGTATCCTCGCGCTGCTCGGCATCGAGCCGTACACGCTCCTCCTGGTCGGGCTGCTCGGGCTCGGCGGCGGCATCCTCATCGCGGCCTCGGCCGTGAGCGGGCGGATGCTCGTGGGGCTGCGGAGCTTCCACCGCTGAACGCTTGCCTCCATCCGACAGCACCAGCGCGACGCCGTTGCGACAAACCGAAAGCCCGAGCGCCTCGGGCACGCTCGGCGACGCGAGCCCACGCATCACCAGAAATTCGTGCCGTATCCGCGCCACGTCCGGCGCGGCCGGGGAATCCTCGTTCAGCGCACACCCATTCCAGGATTGCTTTGACCTGGTCATCGTTTTGACGGGTGGACGTAGGCGTTTCTGGTATCGCATCGACTTGAAGCCCGCTGTGTTCACTGCTATGGCCTTCCCCATGGCCGGCGGGGATTCGAGGGGCGCCGACGGACCTTCTTCGGGAGCGCCGCTGCCGCTCCTCGTATCGGCGGCTCTTCTCGCGGCGCTCGTCGGCTCTGCGCTCGCCCAGCGATCGTTTTACCTCGCGGGATACCTCGTGCTCGTCGCGCTCGTGCCCGTCGTCCCTCGCGAACGGCAACGCGCGCTCGGCATCACGCTCGCGTGGGCCGGCGTCGTCGCTTGTGTCGTCGCCACCGTGCTCGTGCCCCTCGGATCCCGCGTGACGGCGGTGTATCTGCCTGGCTGCGTCGTGCTTTTTGCCCGTGTCGCCGCGCTCCGCGCCGATGCCACGCAACGCTGGGCCACGCGCGCGCGCTAGCTCGGCTCTGCTACGCTCGCCCGCCATGGCCCGGTTTCACGAGACCCTCATGGGCGTCTACTTCGACGACCTCGACGCCTTCCAGATCCTGCACAACGCGCGGTATCTCCTCCTGTTCGAGCGCACGATCGGCTCGTTCTGGAAGCACCTCGGCTGGGGCGGCGTGCTCGACGCGCAGAAGAACCCCGACCAGTTCCACCTGGTCCGCGCGAACTCCGTCGAATACCTCCGCCCCGTCATCGGCGTACGCGACGTGCGCGTCCGGGTCTGGGTGGACAAACTCGGGCGCACGAGCTGCACCTTCGGCTTCCGCGTGCTCCCCACCGACGAGGACGAGGACCACGCCCGCGGCACCCGCACGATCGTCCGCGTGGATCCCGCGACGCACCGGCCCGTCCCCTGGACCGACGCCTTTCGCGAGGTGCTCGAGCCCTACCGCGCCGACGTCACGGCTGCCTGAGCGCCCACGCGATCCCCCCCGCAGCGTTCCTCCCTCATTTCTTCAAGTCTCCAGCCCGACGGCTCTTCGTGCCGCCGACGTGCTCGCTGTCGAGGAGCTGCTCCAGCACCTCATGCCAGCCGAGCTGCCCCGAGGCCACGTGATCGACGAGCACCATCACCGCACTCCGCGTCGTCACGCGTCGCCGCGGCGCCTGCACGAAAAGCAAGGTCTGGAGCCGCGTGAACACCTCCTCGTCCTCCACGCGCCTCGGCCCCCGCTCGGGCAAATTCGCCCCGCGCTCGCGGGCGAGGACCCACTTCGCGATCTCGACGTCATCGAGCCCCGTGTCATCTCGCAGGACGTAAATATCTTCCAGCATCGAGCGGTATGTCGCTGCCCAGTCGACGCACACCACACGTGTCTCCGGCAGAACGAGCGCGAGCACTTCGACCTCCGCGGTCCGACCGAACGGCGTGTCCGTCAGGTCGAGCTCTTCGAGCTGCCGCATCGCCCGGAGCGCCGCCGGGATCCACGTGAGGGGGTTGCCTTGCAGGAAAAGGTGCCGCAGGCGCAAAAGCCAGCCGACCGCCTCGGGGAGCGACGTGATCCCCGCCATGGACAGGTCGAGCTCTTCGAGCCCCTCCAGCGTGAAGATCACGTCCGGCGGCTTGCCGTCGCGCAGGCCCACGGGCGAGCCGCCGAGGAGCAAAATCCGGAGCGAGGTCAAGCTCGCGAGCGCGTCGGGCAAGGATTCGAGCCACGTGCTCCGCAGGTCGAGGCGAAGGAGCGAGGTCAGGCTCGCGAGCTCTTCCGGCAAGGTGAGGAGCGGGTTGTCGCCGAGCGCGAGCTCCGTCATGGCCTCCCACGCGTGCCCCGCGAACGATAACGAGCCGAGGCGGTTGCCCGAGACGTCGAGCGCGCGGAGCTTGCGCAGGCCCGGCAAAAAGGGCGGCAGCGTGGACAGCCGGTTCTGGCTGAGGTCGAGCTTCCGGAGCGCCGAGAGCGACGCGAGGTCTGCGGGCAACGCCTCGAGCCCGAGCCCGAAGAGACCAAGCTCCTCCAGCGCGCGGAGCGACAGCACCGGCTCTGGAAACGCTTCGAGCGGGTTTTTTCCGAGCACGAGCGCCCGGAGCTCCTTGCGATCGGCGAGCCACCGCGGCAGGGCGCCGATGCGGTTCCGGCCGACGTCGAGGGACGCGAGCGACGCGAGATCCGCGACGAACGAGGGCACGGCCTGGAGCTTGTTGTGGCTGAGGTCGAGGACACGCAGCTTGCCGAGCTTGCCGAGCTTGCGTGGCAGGTCCTCGAGGACGTTGCGCTCGAGCACGAGGACCTCCAGCGCCCCGAGCTCGCCGAGCCACGCGGGCACCTCCGTGAGCGCATTGCCCGCGAGGTCGAGCTCGACGAGGTTCTTGAGGCTGCGGACCTCGGCCGGGACCTGGCCGAGCATGAGGCCACGCAGATCGAGCTTGCCCGTTTCTTCGGCGGTCCCGAGGCGTTTGGCCAGCATTACGCGCATGCTAGGAAGCCCCGGCGTAGCGAGTCAACCCTTGACGCCGGTGTCCGTTCCAGAAATGCGTGTTCGTGAGGACCTCTCGCTCGCCGATCTCCCCGGCACCGCGAAGAAGATCGGCGCCGCGCTCGCGCCCCTGACCGCCCGCAGGCCCGCCTCGTCGCTCGCCGCCGAAGTGACGCGCGTGTTCCTGGAAAACGGTGCACCGAGTCGGTCACGAAGACAGGCGACGTACGAAAATACGTCGGGGAGCTACCGCCAGAATTGGCGCTCTCGAAGCGCCCGCACAGCGCCACCCGGGCCTGGAAAAATGGTAGCAGCAGACACGTTTAGACGGTCGAGAAGACGGAGCGCCCGACGCGCCTCCGCGACGGGCAACGTGTACTTTTTTACCCAGGGATCGGTTTGCGGGGATCCCATGCCTGGGGCATACCACCAAGCATAGGAGATGGCCTCTTCGGTATGAATCGCTTCCACGTCAGGCGTGTAACCAGGCCGCACGCTCTGTACGACCGTAAATACACCCTCTTGTGCGCGAAGAAACTCATTCGCGTCGTGCGGGGCCCCTACCAGTTCAATCTGTGGATAAAGGATGGCGCCCCATGATCGCACGTTGGGCACCAGCAGGGCCCACAACGCGATACGACCGCTCTGCTGTGCCGCTGCCGCACCCTGCGCTGCGAAATAGGCAGCGGTAAAAGGGCTCGTGGTCCAGTCGAGTAATCGCGTGGGAACACCGTGATGCTGTGCGAGCGCAAAAAGCGACAGGAGCGGCTTGGGTGGGAACTGCTCGCCGCCAGCGAACAAGTCCTGCCAACACCCTTCCTCGACGCCACGGAGAATCTGACTGTCCTCGGGCACAGGAATGGACGCACGGCGGCATTGGCGAACAAACGCCAACACTGCCCTCAGTTCGGCGTGACGCGAAGCCGGCACCCCCGGGATAGCGTCGTCGGCACGCAAACCGCACTCTTCAAGAAAGAGCCTGAGAACGTTCGGTCTGAAGGCGGCTGGGGTGAGATGCCAGTCAGCATTTGCTTGACCACGATAAATCCACCGTGGCACGCTGGAATCGAGTTCATCTATCCAATGGTCGTTATCCCAGGCGGGCCCGACGGGGACCAGTTCTCGGATAAACGCCTCGGCATCGTCGAAGTCTATCACCTCGACGTCGGGGGACGTCGGATCGTCGTCGAGAGAACCACGTTGATTGGGTAGATGTTCCAGTCGGCGTCTCATCACTTCCCTTCGCGGACCACGATGCGGGGGCCCGAACTGGACCTATGTATCCCAACGTCATCGGCTTGAAAAGCCCCACGGCCCGTCCCTCCTCATGCGCGAGGGCGGCCGTCCTCGCGCCCACGTCCCTCTGGAAAGCGACCGTTTACCCGTGCGCACCGTCGTCGACATCAACGTAAACTACGCCGTCGCAGCCCAGAACAAGCGCCGTGCGAGTCCGCGGGTCCGGATCCGCCTCATATGCGGGCGCGAAGCTCCACGTGCGTGATCCCCTCACGCTGGATCGCCGCCATTGGATCGCTGCTCGGCCGGACCACGAGCACGATGACGCCCACCGCTTCGAGTCGAATGAGGGCAGGGAGGATCACGCTCTCATAGGGCACGTAACACAATATCTCGCGAAGGCGCGAGATGACGATCCGCTCATCCCTACCAGGTCGCAACCGCGACAACGTGAAGTGAACGATGAAGTCAGCATAATTTCGCTCGCCGCTTTTCCGCGCTGCGATCGCCCAGCGCGCCACCTCGATCGCCGCGCGCTGGTGAGTGACGGGCACGCGCAAGATGTCGCCTAACATGGCCTCGCCATGTTGATCGTCAGCCACCGGCCTCGCCGAGGGGAGCGTCCCCTCGGAGGATCGCGGCGGCGCTGGCAACGGGGGGAGGCGGGACGAGAGCGGAGGCTCCGTACCGAAGAATGCGCAAGCCAATGCATCGCCGAAACGTCCCACGGCAGCCTTGAACCTTCCCCAACGCGAGCGCAGCGGGTCAGAGATCGTGTGACGTGTTGGCGGTGCGGTGAGAGCTGTTTGCTCCTGGGCGACGGCGGCGGGTGTGCTCGCCAGAGCAGGTGCCCCGGCGCCGCCGTTCACGAGCGGCGAGCCTTGCCATAGGGTGGTTTCGCAGTCGTCTTCTTCATCGCCCGCGGGAACGGGCGTAGGTCGGTCTTGCATGGCAAGCATCACGCTCTCCTCACGAGGTCGACGGGTCACCAAAACCACTCCCCTCCCCGGGCCCATCACGGCGCCCTTTTTAGTTGACACACCCCATGGCCGAGGAACGCGATCGGCCCGGGAAGGGAGAGCAGCGGGGGCGATGCCCAGACTCGACGCCCCCAGTGAATCCGCATGCGCGTGGGGGTCTCTCCTCGCGCATGCGGATTCACTGCGAGCGTCGAGCGAGCGCTTCGCCATCCCCAGGGGGGCCGCGTGCGTCGGGACAGCCCACGGGGAAGGGGGCGGCCTGCACGCGGACCCGCTGCGAAGGGCGAATCCGCGGAGCTACTTCGTGGCGCCGCGCGGGCTTACCTCCCCGCGTCGCGAAGCATTGGCAGCCATCCAATCGAAGGGTTTCGCGTGGTCATGCCGGAGCGACGCGGGCGCATGGCTCACGGGTCGCTTCGTGCTCGGCTGCGGTGCAGCCTCGGCCATGTGTCGATCGATCCCCTGCACGGGGGAAAGGATTCGCAGCTCGTCACGCCGGACAATATCCGTTACGAACGTGTGGCTGGCCGTGGCGCTGGCCTGCATGGCCTGGGGTTCACCCCCGGAGGGGGACACGCCCACGGCCACGCCCACTGCGACGCTGCCCATGAAACGCACCGGGGACCGCGTAAAGGACGCGGCGAGGCGTTCCCAGGCATTGGCGATCCTGGCCCGCGCCTCCCGCGCGACAGCCGCGACGAGTACGAGCGGAATGGCCAGGATGCGCCGACGGAGGCGCTTTGGAGGCACCCGATCGAGGGATTCGAGCTTCGTGCGCATGAGATGGATCCCAGCCGAATACCGCTCGAAAACGGTGCTCGACGGCACCTTTCTCTCGACGGCGATCTCTCGAATGGTTTTCTCCTCGATCGCATGTTCGGCC
>JANMGF010001194.1:0-1979 GCA_031374535.1 Polyangium sp. (in: bacteria) | reverse complement strand
GGCGGCGCGCCGCGGCGTGCTCATGAGCACCTCCGCCTTCGCGCCGCCGATCGTGCTCGATCGATTTAGTAGCGGCCGCGCCCGCCGCCGCCACCGCCGCCGTAGCCGCCACCACCGCCGCCGCCGCCGCCGCCGCGCTGGGGACGCTCCTGCGCCTCGTTGACCTTGATCGACCGGCCGTCGAGCATCATCCCGTTGAGCTGCGCGATGGCGTTGTTCGCCGCCTGCGCGTTGGCCATGGTGACGAACGCGAAGCCGCGCGGTTGCCCCGTCTCGCGGTCGGTGGGCATCGCCACCTCGCGAACTTCGCCGGCTGCGGCGAAGGCGCTCTCGATGGAGGCCTGGGTGGTGCTGAACGAGAGATTTCCGACGTAGAGACGATTGCCCATGTTGCTTTCGTGGCTTCTCACTGGCATCCGAGGGGACACCCTGCGCCAACCGCTCGCGGAAGCCTCGTGGAGACGAGCGGAGGCGTGCCGAGGCGCGCGAAGACCCATCATGGGAACGTCGCCCGCCGCGGCGGCACGTTGCGTCATCCAGTCTTCCAAGCGAGCCGTCTTCTTCGGAAGAGGAGCGACGTGCCGAGCGGCCAGGGACGTTTTCGTGTACGGCGCACATCTACCGCGTCTGCTGATGGTTTGCAAGCACGGGAGCAAGGAAACGAGGTAGGCCCTGTCTGGCCGGCGCCAGCGTGTGGATGCGCAGGCTGCCCAGACGCACTTTCGACCCGTAAAAAAGCCCGCCGCGGCGTTTTTCGGGGTGCTCATTTCCCGGCGCGCTCGCCCCGAGCACCGCACGGCAAGAGAACGTGGTCAAGAGATTTCGTCGCTGACGGAGAGCAGAAAACGTCGGCCCATGGAGCAGGCCTCCGTACCCGCAAGGCGCATCGTATGCCCTGGTCATCCTGACGTCTCTGCTTTATTTCCTCGGCCTCCCGCGTAGCAGACATGAGGACCCTCGTTCGAGGAGGAGGCATGGGCAAAGAGGCGAATTGGGAACGGTTCGAGCCGCGCGACGCGGCGGCGTGGCGCGCCTGGCTTGCCGAACACCACACCCGGACCGACGGCGTTTGGCTGGTGATGGGCAAAAAAGGAAGCGGCTGTGAGAACCTGACCTGGGACGAGGCGGTGGAGGAGTCGATTTGCTTCGGCTGGATTGACAGCTTGCCGCGGAAGCTCGACGACCAACGGTCGATGTTGCTCGTCACCCCTCGAAAGCCGAAGAGCGTGTGGTCGGCGCTCAACAAACGGCGCGTCGAGAAGCTCCAGGCCGAAGGACGCCTCATGCCGCCGGGGATCACGAAGATAGAGGCCGCCAAAGCCGACGGCTCCTGGTCGTCGCTCGATGCGATCGAGGCCATGGTGATGCCGCCCGATTTCGCGGCGGCGCTGGAGGCGTGCCCGGCGGCCCGGACGAACTATGAGGCGTTTCCGCGGGGAGCGAGGAAAAACATCCTCACCTGGATCGGGACCGCCCGCACGACAGAGACGCGATCGAAACGAATCGACGAGACGGTCAGGCTCGCGGCGGAGAACCGTCGCGCGAACCAATACGAACGGAAGAAATCATGAAGATTGCCATCATCGGAGCAGGAAACGTCGGCGGCACCCTGGGCGGGCGCTGGAGCGAAAAGGGGCACGACGTCGTGTACGGCGTGCGGGACCCGGCGAAGTACGCAAGCCTGAACGCTACGAATGTGGCAAAGGCGGTCGCCGACGCGGAGGTCGTCGTCCTGGCCACGCCGTGGCCGGCGACGGAAGGCGTGATCCGGGAAGCCGGCGACTGGAGTGGGAAGATCGTCGTGGATACGACGAACCCGGTCGCCCCGGGCTTCGGCGGGCTCGTGCAGGGCCGCTCGGCGGGCGAGCAGCGTGGCTGCGCCGTCGGGGAAGGCGGGCTGGGCCATCACGTTGAAGCCGATCGTGTTGAAGGCCTTCACGACCCGCGCTCCCGCGGCCCAGTCGGCCACCTGCTCGCCC
>JANMGF010001169.1:0-5421 GCA_031374535.1 Polyangium sp. (in: bacteria) | reverse complement strand
AGACCGGAGAGCTCGTTCTCGCCCTTGTACATCCGGCCCACGAGGGCCTCGTGCATCATGGAGAGTTCCCTGTCGTGGTCCGCGTAGAGCGCGTAGGCCGAGGTCCCGACGAGCTCGCCCGGCCGGAAGCCGAGGCCCGCGAGGCCCTTGCCCTCGGAGAACGTGATCATGCCGTCACGGTCGACCGCCCACAGGATCACGGGGACGTTGTCGAGCAGCGCGCGGAGGCGCGTCTCGTTTTCGCGCAGGAGGGCCTCGGAGCGGCGCAGCTCCGTCAGGTCGCGGTTCAAGACGGCGAACGTACGCAGGGGCGCTCCCGAGGCGTCACGCTCGACGAGGGCCGACATCATGACCTCGAGGACGCTGCCGTCCTTGCACACGAAATCGTACCGCGCGCCGCGGCCGACGCCGGCCTGGAAGAACTGCGGCAGGCGCGCGAGGGCGCGAGCGCGCGAGGGCTCGGTCATGAAGTCGATGGAGCGGCGCCCGAGGACCTCGGCGCGCTCGTACCCAAGGGCCTCGAGCCAGCTGTCGCTGACGCTGACGAGGCGGCCTTCGCGATCGATCGAGTGCAGGAGGATGGGGGCGTGATCGTAGACGTGCTCGTGTCTTCGCTCGATGTCGCGCTTTTCGTCGAGGAGGCGGCGCTTTTCGTCGATGCGGCGGCGCATCGCGGCGAGGCGCGGGCCGAGGCGCGACGTGTCGTGCGGGAGGACGAAGAGGTCGTCGGCGCCCGCGTCGACGAGCGCGCGGAGGTGTGCGTCGTCGTCGCGTTCGGTCGCGGCCACGAGGGGACCCGGGTCCGTGCGAGCGCGGGCGGCGCGGCAAGCGTCGAGCGATACGCGGGGGTCGTCTTCCGCGAGATCGAGGACGACGACGAGGGAGAGGTCGGGGCCGTCGTCGCTCGGCGAAGGGCGCACGTCGAAGCCCGCGGCGCGGAGCTCGGCTTCGAACGCGGCGCGGGCCTTCGAGCTCCGTCCGATGATCGCGGCGGTGATGTGCGGTGAATGTTCGGTCGACACCACGAAACGAACACTATCTCGCGCGTGGCGCGGCGCGCGCAAGGGCGCGCTCGATGCTGGCCCTGGCCTCGCAGACGAGCGGCCACGGGACGCGGGTGAAGGGGAGACCGGCGCCGTTCGCGTCGCGAAACCCGAACGCGCCGACGAGCGCGGCGTCGTGTGGCCACGGGGCAGAGCCCGGATCGAACCAGGCCGAGAGGGCTCGCTCGGACGACGCGTGGACGAAAACGCGCGTGGCGAGCCCCGGGCCCGTGCAAAATCCCTCGTCCTGGAGGGCGCGTCGGAGGGCGGCGGCGCCGGCGAGGCGATGGGCGAGGACGTGGCTCTCGGCCTTGGCGAGCTCGTCCTCGGGGACGCCGCGGAGATCACGGAAGAGCTGGGGGAGCTCCTGTTTCACGCCGAGATCGTCGAGGAAGGCGCGCCAGGCTGCGACGTCGAGCAAGCGGGCCGGGTGTACGATCTCGATGGCGGTCCAGCCGAGCCAGCGCGCGTCGTAGTCGAGGGGGACGACGCCGAGCCCACGCGCGCGCTCCCAGGTCCAGAGGAGCGAGAAGTCGCGTGGAAGTTCTGGATCAAGAGAGGATTTTGCGATGACGAGGTGCCGGAGGAGCGAGGCATGGAGGGGATCGTCGAGGAGAAACGCGAGCTCGTCGGCGGCGAGGGGCTCCGCGCTGATCATGCGTGCTTCGAGGGATCGGGCGACGTCGTGCCTGCGCGCGCGTTCGGCGCGTCGGCCACGCACGAGGGCGCGGTACTGCTCGTCCTTGCCTACGGCCGGCGGGATGCGGGTGCGCGGGGACGAGGCGCCTCGCGCGAGGACACAAAGCTCGCAGAGAGGTCCAATCGAGAGGACGTGTCCGGCGATCACGGGAGAACGCGGCAGCGCGGGATCGCGGGGGGGGAGGGGGAGAGGTGCGGGGGTGGGGTGCTTGGGGAAGAGGGCGGCGAGGAGGCGCGCTGGATCGAGGTCGGGAAGGGGGAGATCGCGGGGGACGTGGGGGGCGCGTGGAGCGAGGTGCGGCGTGTGGGGTGAGGTCCGCGCGGGCAGGAGATGCGGCGAGAGGCCGAGGTCGTGGGCGAACGCTTCGGCGAGATCACGCGGGGAGCCGAGGAGGATGACGTCACGCAGGGAGGGATCGTGGGTGGGGGAGATACGCGCGACGGTCGTGGAGGCGAGGCGAGCGAGCGAGGAGGAGCGGCCTCGCAAGGCGAGCGGGGAGGGCAAGAGGCGGCCGGCGCCCGCGCGCACGAGGGGCGTCGCTTCGGCGATCCGCGCGAAGGCGAGGTGATGGCTTCCTGCCTCGCGCGCCTCGAGAGCTTCGAGCACCCATGCGAGAAGGACGAAGCGTGTTTCCCGGGGATCGGAGAGTCCGGGGAGGGCCGGTGATGGCCAGCGTTCGGGGCGAAGGGCGCCACGATCGGCGAGGGAGGCGCGGGAGAATGTGATGCCGCGGAGGAGCGCATCGCCGTCGGGAGCCGCGAGGTGGAGCCGGGGATCCGCGGCGGACAGGTCCTTCGTGGACACGAGGCGCGGATCGATCCGGCGCGCGAGGGACGCGGCGAGCGAGAGGGATTCTTCTGCGAGATGAACCGTGGTGCGCTCGTCTTGCGCGAGGCCGACGAGGCGGAGAGCGAGCGCGAAGGCGAGCGCGTTCGAGGGGGTGAGCGCTTCGAGGGCGGGGCCCTCTGCGTGAGCGGCGAGGGCTCTGGCCATCCTCGGGACGAGCGGCGCGGGGAACCATCGGGCGAGTGAACGTACGTGGTCTGTGCGGAGGCCCGAGCGCGGCGGCGGGCTCGTGTCGGCGGGCCCGAGGCGGGAGCCCGAGGCTCGATCGAGGGCCTCGGAGAGCACGAACGGAGGAGCCGAGCGACGCGCAGCCGTATCCAGGTCGGCGAGGAACGCAACGAGCAGCGGGCGCGACGTGGGTTCTTCGAACGCATCGGCCAGAGCGCGGCCGACCTCGTCTGCTCGTTCGAGGAGCTGAGGCGCGGCGATCTCGGCGAGGTGGAGCAAGGCCCGGATGCAGGTGTCCTCGGCGCGCGTGGTGGGTTCGGATCGCGTGGCGTCGAGCAGGCGGAGAGTGACGTCGAGGAGGAGGGGGGCGTCCTCGTTTCGTCGCGCGGGGAGGACCACGTCGACGACGGCCGAGAGGCGCGGCACGTCGAGGTCGGCGAGCGTTTCGCGGAGCGCGCGGGCGAGTGTCTCGCGAAGCTGGGTGCCCTGTTCGTCCGACGTGTGCGCGTGGGCCCAGAGGTCCGCGAGGCGCGCGCGGACACTCGTTGCTTCGCCGTCGGGCGCCCACGTGCCTGCGAGGCCAAAACATCCGAGGAGCGCCGCGTCGATCCGGGACTCCACGTCCGCGCGATCGCCCGAGGTTTCCGCCGCTGTTGCGAGGGATGCCATCGTCCCCGCGGGGACGTCGATGCCGGCTTCGAGGTGACGTCGCAACACGCCGAGGCGGAGCGAGAAACCGGCGCGTGGGCCAACACGTTCGGCCGCGACGTCGACGAGATCCGAGGGCGGGGTTTTTCCGTAACGGTGGGACGAAACGGCGTTGAGGAGCAGCGCTGTCGAGACGGGCGCGCGTCTCGCGAGCTGGGCGAGGCGACGTGACGAGCGGGCCGCGCGATCTTCATCGCCAAGGGAAACGAAGGTGCGCGCGGCTTCGAGCCACATCGAGGCCGCGGCATCGGGGCCGATCTCCTCGAAGAGTGATTCGAGCGACAGGAAGGCTTGTTCGGCGCGGCGAGGGCGCGTCTCCGCGAGCGCGGTGGCCCGCAGGAAAACGCGGCTCGCGCGGCGTACACGTTCGAGGAAGGAGCTGTCTTCCGGGCGTTCGCCGTGGAGGCGAAGGGGGAAGGGGACCTCCTGGCGAGGCTCGATCCGCAGGAGCAAGGCGTCCTCCGCGAGGTAACCTTCGTGCTCTTCGACGACGCGGCGCGCAGGCCAGGCAGCAGCGCGGATCTCGGCGACACGTACGGACGAGACGAGCGAACGGAACCGCACGAGGAAGACGGCTTCGTGATCGGGCCCCAGGGCCTCGAGGCGCGCTTCGATCGCCGGATCGATCACGGCACCTCCATGTCGTCCTCGTTCGCCCCGAACGCGTGGAGCAGCGCGGAAAACGCGAGCGAGGCGGATAACGCCTCGATGCGGTCGTACGAGGCGAGCAGGGCCTCGGCGAGCGCCGTGTTGGGCCCGGGTCCGAGCCCTGCTTGCCCTTCGAGCGCCGTCGCCACGGCCTCGAGCCGCGCCGCCAGATCGAACAGGCCGATCGCGTGGGCCTCGGCCGCGAGGCGCCGGAACGAGGTTGCCCGGTCCGACGTCCGTTCGAGCGCGCCGGCCGCTGCAAGCTCCTCGATCGCCGCGCGCGCCTGCCGCGCGAGCCGCTCCGGGATCATCGCGTCACCTCGAGCGCGGGATCCACGACGTCGAGCGTGAGATCGATCGCGCCGCCGTCCCACGGGAACGCCGAAATGGGCTCGATCACGAGCGCGCCCCCCTCCCGCGAGAGACGCACGCAAAGCCAGCGCGGGGGCCGCGCGCCGCGGCTCAACACCTCGAGGTTGTCGAACAGGAGCGCGCGCTCCTCCCGGAACGAAAGCGAGGCCAAAAGCTCCACGCCCGAGCCGACCCGCAAGCGAAACGAGAGCTGCTGGGTCGCGTGATCAAAATCGCTCGGCGCGAGGCTCTGCACGGGCAGGATCACGATCGGCGACGAACGCGGCGGCCGTCCCAGCGGATCGAAGGCGAGGCTCCGCCCGAGCCGCGCTGCGTCCTCCGCCCGCGCGAGCACGTGGGACGCGAGGAGGTCCTCCTCGAATGCGAGCGCTGGCCGCAGGGCCGCGCTCGTCGTGCGGCTGCCCGAGAGCCGCCCGTGGGAAGGCGTGATCCTCGCGCCCGACAACGCGAAGCGGCCACGCGCGAGATCCCGCATCGTGATGCCGCTCTGCGCGAACGCAGGTCCCGCCGCGAGCCCTTCGGCCCAGGTCCGCGGATCGGCCGGCTGATCCGGCCTTCCCTTCGTCAGCAGCGTTCGCGCGAGGACACGGCCCTCGCCGAGCACCGCCACGTACGCCGTCACGCCCGCGACGCCTCCCGGCGCGACCCAGGCTTCGAGGCCGAGCCCTTGCACCTCGATCGGCGGCACCTCCACGTACTCGCGTTGCGACGCGCCTGCGACGTCCTCGAGCGGCAGCGCGCCCGTGTTCGCGTGGAGCGCCCGCGCGAGGTTCCGCGTGATCGCAAGCTCCCGGAGCGCATCCGTCTCCGCAGCGCCCGCGTCCGGGCCGTCGAGCGCAGGCAAGAGCGCCGCCAGCCGATCGAGCGCCCGCGCGAGCCTGCCAAGCCCGGCGTCGCGGGGTCCTCGCGCTCGGGGTCGCATCGCCGCCGCGCGCG
>JANMGF010001148.1:0-11318 GCA_031374535.1 Polyangium sp. (in: bacteria) | reverse complement strand
GGGGCCCCAAACGACCGTGAGCCGTGGAGGGAAACAACGCCCTCCTTGCCGAAACGACGACCGGCGGAGGGCGTGCAGGGGGGTCTTCTACCCTTGAAGACGAGCACGCGCGGTCAGGGAGGGGGCCTTCAGGGGCCGACGCACGGGCGAGGGTGCGCGTGCGTGGGGCCTCGGGTGGGTTTTGTACGAGCGGCGCCGCGGAGCGGAGGGGGGTCGAGGCCCGAGAGGTGGGCGAGCGATCGGAGGCGCCGGGGTATCGGGGGTGTTTGCGTGGGGGAAGGATGCGGAGGCGGGAGGGGAAGGCGGGATTTGCACGAGTGGGGTGCGGGGCGACGGGCGCGCATACGCAGGCGTGGGCACAGGCGTCGAACGGGAAGAGCTTGTTTCGCATGTGCCGGCGCCATCCCCACGTCGACCCGCATGCGCGCTATTGGTACGAGATCGGGGACGGAAGGCCTCGAACGGGGCTTCAGCCTGAGCATAGGTCTTATTGGTGAGGCGCCACGCCGGGGCGCTGCCCCGGACCCCGCGGGGGCTATCCGCCCCTCCACCCGGACCAGGGAAAGCCCTGGACCTCATGGGAAGAACTGCGCAATGCGCATTTCTACCAAAGGCCGGTGGCAAGACCGTGGAGGCGCGTTTCACGCACAGCGTTGCCGGTGGAAATGTCAGCGCTGCTGTCTTGTTTGGCAGGGTCGTGGCTGGTCTTGACTCGGCCTGTTCGATGAACTGCGCATTGCGCAGTTCATCGCCCAAGGTCCAGCGCCTGCGCTGGTCCAGGTCCAGGGGCGGATAGCCCCGGTGGGGCCTGGGGCAAAGCCCCAGCGAGGCGTCCCCGAGATGAGACCGATGCTCAGGGTTCCAGCCGGTCGAGGAGCTTTTGGAGAGCCTTGCTACCCCCGAGCCGCCTTCACCGGCACCCCCGCCTCCCGCAAAAAAGCCACCACCGGACGGAGCGCATACCCGGGCCCTTTGCCGAGGCGCAGCTCCTCCCCGTTTTTCATTTCGAGCAAGAGCCACCGCGGCTCGAACCCCGCCTCGGTGGATTCACTCTCCATCCCCGCCACCACGGGCGTCGCCACGTGGAGCAAGGTCCTCGCGTCGAGCGTCCGGGAAAAACCTCTCCCCTGCTGCACGATTTCCCCGCGCTCCAGATCGATCCGGAACCGCCCGTGCTTGCGCCCGCTCCGCTTCGCCAGACCATTGCCGATCGCCGACGCGATCGTCCAGACCATCGCGATGAGCAGGATGGGCACGGGCGCCGCGCGCAGCCCCACGATGATCGACACGATGATCGACGCGATGAGCGCGAACGGCGCGTAAAGCTTCACCAGCGCGTCGGCGAGGCCCCCGGGGCAGTCGCAGACGAGCACGAGCGGCCCCTCGACCACGATCGTGCCCGCCTCGTTCTCCAGCAACGTCTCCCGCTCACCCACGAGCGTCCTCTTCTCGGACATCCGGGGGCCCGTGGCAAGGCGGAAACCGGCCCGTCGCGTCGATCGCGGAGAGCGCACCCAGCGTCGCCGCCCGCGCCGGCTGACGTACATGCATGCGGCACCGAAGCACCATGAGCCCGAGCCCGATCGCCAGCACGATCGCCTTCCTATCGCTCCCCCGTTCCCACGCGCGTGATTGCACCTCCTGCGCCGGGCGAATTGTACGGAGCGACTTCGGGATTTCGGCTCAGGTCGCGCCGTACCAGCGCTTCGTCTCCGGCTTCATCCAGTAGACGAGGAGCGGAATCGTGATGGGCAAACAACACGTGTTCCACAGCATGTTCAGCCCGATCAGGATGAGCCCCAGCGTGTACGCCCATCGCGCATTGCCGGCGAAGAGCACGATCGCGTGCGGGACGATGATCAGGAACGAAAAACCGGCCAGGAAAAGCCCCATGATCCATTCGCCGGTCGCCGACGACCCGGACGAACCACGGATGAGCGGGCCGAGCATCAGGTAAAGCCCCATCCCGAACCACCCGAGGAGCATGAGCAGCATCAGCACCGCATAAATGCGAAAATAATAAACCGCCTCCGGCGGCTTGTGCTCCTCCATCAGGAGGGGCGTACCGGGCGGCGCGCCGGAGGGGATGAAGTACGGACCCTGCTGGCTCATGAGGTCCATCCATCATCACCTGAGTTCGCCGGAGCCCGCAAGGACCCTAAAAGCCTCGGTCGATCTCTCCGCGCAGGTGGAGTACCGTGGTCCCCAGGAGGTTCGCACGCATGGCGCTCGACGAAGCGGAGGTCCTTTCGGCCAACGAGGCGTTTTACGGCGCGTTCGCGCGGCGCGACCTTTCGGCGATGGACGATCTCTGGGCACGGCACGAAGGCGTTGCTTGTGTGCACCCGGGGTGGGACGCGGTGCGCGGGAGAGCCGAGGTCATGGCGACCTTCCGCGCGATCCTGACGAGCCCGACCGCCCCGCCGATCCGCGCCGCCCGTGCGACCGCGACCGTGCTCGGCGACGCGGCGTTCGTCGTGTGCGCCGAGTCGATCGACGGGACGGAGCTCGTCGCGACGAACATGTTCGTCCGCGAGGATGGCTTCTGGCGCCTGGTCATGCACCAGGCGGGTCCGATCGCCCGCCGCACGGAGACGCCGCCGAAACGGACGCCGCCCCGGGTGCTGAACTAGCCCCCTCGCTCCTCCCCTGCACGGTCCTCGTGTTGGCGTGATCGTCGCAAGCCAGCGCGGCGCGGGCCTTCGTAGGAACGGGGGCCCCGGGAGGAATCCATGGACCAGTCGTTCGACGTCTCCACGCAGGGTATGACCTCGACCATGAACAAGAACGAAGGCAAAACGACGGCAATGATCGAGCGTCAGACCTCGCGTCTGCCCTCGATCGCGTACCTCGGCCTCGCGTTCGGTTCGATGGCGCTCTCGGCGGGTCTGGCGGCGTCGGCCCGCCCGGGGCGCCGCTTCGGATCCCCGAAGCGCCTCGAGCTCGCGAACTTCGTCGGGCAGTGGGTGCCGTCGCTCCTGGTGATCGGCGTCTACAACAAACTCGTCAAGATCGAGCACGAGCTGCTCTCGTCACGCGCGGTGTTGCGCTGAACGGGAAAACGATTTCCGTCGGCGCGTGAACGAGCCCGCGTTTGCGCTGCAAAGCGACCTCTGCGTAGACACGACGCGCGGACCCCGCGTATCGTGCTCCGCTCGGAGGTCGCTCGGCTCGCGGCTTCCTTTGGAGGTCGCCATGGCCGAGCCCAAGCGCGTCGATTTCAATGCATTGCCGAGGGAGGTGCGGGAGCGGCTCGTCGGCTGCATGCAGCACCAGTCGTACCCGTATCCCCTCTTGTCCAGCGTGCCCTCGCAAGGCGCGGCCATCGCGGGGTGGGTCTTCCTCGCGCTCCTCGGCGCGGGCATCCTCGCCGGCGTACTCAGCATCGAGTTTGGGCGGACGCTCCAGCCCATGCCGATGATGTTCGTGTATTTCCTCGGGAGCGCGATCGTCCTCCTGTCGATCCTGCTGCTCGTGCGCCGCGTCCGGCTCGGCTCCTCGCTGCCGTACAAGCCCGGACGTTTCCTCTTCCCGATGGACTTCATCGACGCGCAGGATCGCGTGCTGCGCGTCGTGCCGATGAGCTCGCTCCTCGATTTCCGCGGCGTCCATCAGCACACGAACGGCGTCTACGCCGGCACGACGTTCACCTTCCGCTTCGAGGCTGGCGTCACCGAGTCGTTCACGGTCCATGGCAAGGAGCGCGCGGAGGAGGTCCTCCAGCAGCTCGGCGAGTCGCAACGCCAGATCCGCGAGGCGGCCGGGGCGCGTGACTTCGACACGTTGTTCAAGCTCGATCCGCTCTTCGAGGTGCGCATCAAGGACGCGTGGTCCACGCAGGCGCCGCGGGACGAGGACGTACAGCAACCCGCCGCGACCTCGATCGGCGCCCTCTTCGCGAAGGGCACGATCCTCGGCGTCTCCGTGGCCGCCGCGGCCGTGCTCGCCCTGCCGATGTGGCACATGCGCAACGTCGCGAGCGACGAGGCCATGTTCACGCAGGCCGAGAAGGTGGATACCGAGTGGGCGTGGGAGCACTACGTCCGCGAGGGCAAACGCCACGTCGACGAGGCGCGTACGGAGCTCCTCCCGCGCGCCGCGCTCCGCGAGGCGAAGGGGAAGGGCTCGGTCACGGCGCTGCGCGGGTTCCTCAAGAAATACCCGGATTCCGTCGTCGAGAAGGAGGCCCGGGACGAGGTGCACGCGCTCTTCACGAAGACGCTGGGCGAGTTCCGCGAGCAGGCGTCGACCGACGATCCGAAGCTCCTCCCGTTCATGGAGAAGCTCCTCGCGTACCTCGAGAAAAACGACACGGCCCGCCTCGAGGCGCGCTTCGAGGCCCCGTCCACCGAGAAGCTCGACAAGGTCGACGAGCTCCTGAAAAGCAAGCTCGGCGGCGAGATCGCGGGCGGCGGCAACATCGTCCCGGTGGCCCCGCATTTCGGCGACACGGCGGGCGTCGCGCGCGAGGCCGAGATCGTCCGTAGCCTGCAAACGGGCTTCGAGAAGGTCTTTCCCGCCGACGTGATGGTGCTGTTGCAGGGCCCGCGTATCGGCCCCGACGGCAAACCCCTCGCGGTGCAGCCGAAGAACGACCGCAACGCCCTCGATCGGCGGCTCAAAGCCGACCTCGAAGCCGCGGAGGAGATGCGGGCACGGCTCGACATGCTCCAAGGCGACATCACGAAGGAGCCGGCGAGCGACGTCGCAGCGCCCACGATCGAGGTGCGTTACGAGGTCGGCTGGGCGGGCGATTTCTTCACCGAGGACAAGGGCGACCGCAAGTTCGTGGGCATCGTGGTCGACTTCCACGTCTCCATGAAGATCCCGGGCGAGAGCGACAAACTCGCGTTCGACCTCGGCGTGCAGCCTCCCGACCACTTCACGGTCGACTACTCGAACCCGATGTACGGCATCAGCGGCGGCCCGAGCGTGGGCCGCGTCTACGACGTCATGGCCGCGCGCGCGTTCGAGCAGCTCAGCGACAAGATGCGCCGCGTCTTCTTCAAGCTCGGCAGCAAGGCATACGGCCCGCTCGATACGGACGACCTCGAGCCAATGGCCCCCACGCCGCCTGGCAAGAAGCTGGGGACCAAGCTCTAGATCTCCTTCGCCCGCCCCACCTTCAAGTCCTCACTCTCCAGCATCGCCAGCGCGAGCGGATCGGATGTTCCGAGGTCCGTGAAGAGCTGCCCGAGCCCTCGCCGCGAACCGTAATAGTTCGACGCGCCGTGATCCGCCTCCGTGATGCACCCGCGGACGACCGACCTCGAGATCGGCGGAAATCGCAGGGCTTCGAGCGCCATCGCCCAGAGCCCGTCGACGAAGTTCTGGTCGGCCGGGAACTCGAGCAGCCCCGCTAAGGTGAGCAGGACGGCGCCGCGTTTGCCCGCGAGCGTGTGCATCGGCGGACCGTCGAGGAGCCCCGTGTCGAAGGCGCGCCACATCGCGTCCGCCGCGCAAAGAAGGCGCTTCATCTCTTTGCCCGCGTGGCTCAGGTGGGCGTGCATCATCACGTCCGCGTGCATGCCCGAAGGCCCCTCGACGCCCCGTACGTACCGACAAACCGCCGGCAACTGCCCGATCCGCTCGCCCGAAAGGCCCCCCGGCACGTCGGCCGGCGGCTCGCTCGCGCTGTAGAAGCCGCCCGGGTGGAACACATAAAAAAGCTCGCTCTGTCCGGGCAAACCCGCCCAGAGGTCGGAGTACTGCGTGACCCGGTTCATGCTGCCCGCGGCCCAGCCGAGCCCGGTGGCCGCCTCGCCGCCGATCTGCGAGGGAGCGAGGCCAGGATCCCGCGGCGCGAGCGAAGCGCGGATGTCCTCGGCGATGTCGGCGATCGTGAGGTCGAGGAAGCCGTCGTAAAGGTCGGCGCGGCCGTCGCGGTTGACGTCCTGGAAACGCGCGACGACGAGGTGGTTTCCTGGGCCGATGAACTGCGAAAACCCGGGGAAACGGGCCTGCGCGTGGTGCCATTGCACGCGCCGCATGCGCGCCTCGATCTGGACGTGGGTCTCCTTCGCGCACATGCCGCGGAGCATCTCGACGAAACAATCGACGCCCTCGGAGGCGTTGATCTTGCCCCCCGGGCCGCCCGTGCGAAAATACGTCGAGTCCCAGGACGAATAGATGTCGGCGTCGGGGAAGGCGCGCGCGATGGCGAAGCGGGTTGTCAGGCCTGCACATTGCGCGTTCATCATCATCTTGTACCCGGCCTGGCGCACCGTGGCCGTGGCGGCGCGCATGTCGTAGGCGCCGAGCTGGGCGTGCCGGTTGATGAAGAGGCCGACGAACGCCTCCTCCGCCATTTCGAGGTTCTCGTCCTCGGGCCGCGCCGCGCGCGCAAAAAGCAGCACGGCCTCGCCGCTGGGCGTGCGGAACGGGGCCTCGAGCACGCGATACGCGCCGTGCCGGGGCGGCGTGGGGGAGCCCTCGGGCGCCGGGATCTCGCGAAAATCGTAGCGATCGAGGAAGATGTCGACCTCGCCCGCGTGAAAATCGTGGGCCGAGCACATCGCGAATCGCCACGGTCCGGGGAGCTCGTCATAGGGCGGCGCCTCGCGCACGAGGCTCCGGACGAGCGAACGCGCGAGGTCCCGATCCGCGACCAAAAGCGCCGGAGCGCGCATGGAGAGGAGCTGGATCGCATGCGCCCGGAGCGCCGGCACCGCAGCGGGCCCGGTCTCGCCTGCGACGAGGGCAAACATCAGGGTCGCGGCCTCGTCTGCGGCCGCGCGAAATCCTGGATTGCGGAGCACGGTGGCGACGAGGTGCGAGAGGACCGTGAGCGCGGCCGAGCGGATCTGCGCGGCCCGGAGCGGCTCTTTGCGCGCGTATTCGGTGGTCGTCGCCGCGGCGGCGAGCAGAGAGCGAGCTTGCGCGAGGAGCCCCGCGGCCTGCGCGACCTCAAGCCGCTCGGGCCTCACGGGTTCGTCCGGATGAAATGCGCTCGGGGGAAAGAGCCGTTCGAATGTGGTGGTGCGGCGGGAGGAGATCCAGCGGGCGGCGTGGACGAGGGCGGGGCCGGCGTCCAGGCCACCAACGATGGGGGCTCCGCCCGGCGAGCCGTGCTCTGCCCCCATACCCCCGGGCGGCGAAGATCCTGGCTCCGTAGCGAACGAGCCATCGGCCAAAAGCCAAAGAGGCGGCGCGCCCTCGCGTCCTTGGGTGAGGTCGAGGGCCACGCTCGTCGCCTCGGGCGCGGCGGCTCTTCCAGCCGGCACGACGGCGAGATCGGCGAGCCTGCGCCGCACGGGTGTTCGCCCGGGGAACACGATACGCACGCCTTTCTGGCGGCACGCCTGGAGCAAACGGACCGTCTCCTCGTTCACGGGTTGCGTGAGGCTGACGGCGTAATCGCGGTCCCCGTCGAGCAGGACATGCACCCCGGGCGAGCTCCGCGCCGCCAGAAACCGCGCGGAAGCGGCCTTCCCGGCGCCACCGAGGACCACCGGGACGTCGACGTTTTCACCGTGCGGCGCACGCAAACGAAGGAGAATGGGGTCGGGCATGGGGATTCGCTCCGGGGAGGAGCGTCTCTCGATGCGCGGGGGCGATCAACGGAAAACCGATCGGGATCTCGAAGCGGCGCTCGTCTGCTCGGTGGCCTTCCTCTCGCGTCGCGGCGGCGCAGGCGCCTCGCGTCGGTCGCTGGGAAACGAGAGGACCGCTTCCCGCGGCAAGGACGCGGCGGAGCGGCCCTCATCGAGCATTCTCAGAGGTCAACGATGGTTACCCTACCGGTGGCGGGGTCGACGCAGGAGAGATTGTTGTCCCTCGCCGCTTCCCAGCAGCTCGGCGTATTGGGAGGCACGGGCACGCCAAGAAACTGCCGAATACAGATGGACGAATCTCTCCGCGAAACGGAGAGCCTCGCGAGTTCCCGACTCCCCCCCGCCGAACAGATCACCGCCGTCTGAGCTTGGACCGATCCGCTCGTGAAGGCAGCCGAGGCCAAGATCGCGGCACCAAGCCCGAACCGAAGAACCTGAGCGAGTTTGCGTTGCTTTGTCATGTGCGTACCCTCCATGATTCCATGATGTCGATTCTGCCCGGCGCGCCGTGCGTGACCACGGCGCTGACGAGACCGAGCAGACTCACCTATCATGGTGGATACATATTCGTATTCATTTGAATCGCAAGAGCCGTTCAGGACGGCCTGCATCGACGGGATTTCGGGACTTCCCGGTCCGCGCGTTCGACCTACAGGCGAAATTGCGGAAATGGTTGCCATTCCCCACCCAACCGCATTGCTGCCCCTGGAAAATCCCGAAGACCCCGTTGACGTCGACCTGCGAGCGGCCCACGCCCCCTCCGAAGGATCCCACGTTGTTGGCCGAGAACCACAGGTTCGGCGACTGGGCGATGAGGGAATGGCCGATTCCACAGGCGGTAGCCGACTCCGTTGGCCTGCGTGCGGCAAAGGGACATGCGGCCGAGCAGCGTCAGAAGGTTCGCCCCGCTCGGATTGTTCTTCGCCGCCCCAGTGCCGTCACGACCGCGGTCAGTCGCGCCGTGCGGAAGCGCGGGAAGATTCGATCGATGCTGGTGACGAATTCGTTGTTCGCGGGATCGAGAAGCTCGTCGTACATCGGTTACCCTTCGTGTGCCCTGGTTTGATCGTCAGGTGAGCGCACCTTCAATGCAGCCCCTCGACGTACCGCTTCATCTCCACGTTCATCTTCTCGAACCCCGCCGGCGCCGACTTCATCATCGGCAGCCGCTCCATCACCATCGACAGCACCCCCCGATACTCCTCCCGATTCGTGAGCCGCGTCCCCCCCGACGGCAATCGCTCCAGCTCGAAAAAATGCTCCCCGTCGAACAGCCTGGGAATCCCCGTCCGCGCGATCCACGCGAACCGTCGGTTCTCCTCGAAGTGCGAGATCGCGGCCTTGAACTCATAAGGCGCCGCCCCCTCCGCCGAGAGCTTCAAATGAAGCTGCCCACCGGGCCGCACCTCGCCCCCAAGATACGCGAGCTGCGTATTCCACGCCGCGTACCCAGGAAAATCGATGATCGCGGCCCAAACCCGCTCCGGCGAAGCGTCGATATCGATCGTATGCCGGATCTCGAACTGCGTCCGGCTCAGCAGCAGAACCACAACCACGAGCGCGCCGGCCACGCCGAGCGTGATGCCGCGGCGCCGCTTCTTCTTCCCGCCAATCGCCTCGACTGCATCCTGTGAGCTCATGTGTTCGGCCGATCGTAGCCGACGTCACCCCACGCCTGTCAAGCGCCATCCCCCGCCGAACCTGCTACCGTCCTCCCCCCATGGACCCCCGTACCTTCGGCCCCCTCCGCGTCCACGTGCGCGGCGGCGACGATCGTCTCGGCGGCGGCGACGGCCCCGCCATCCTGCTTTGCCACGGCTTCGGCGCCTCCGGCGAGGACCTCGTCAGCCTCGCCCGCGTCATCCACGCCGGCCCCCGCGTCCGCTGGTTCTTCCCCGAAGCTCCCGTCGACGTCGAAGTCGGGCCCGGCATGCGGGGACGCGCCTGGTGGGACATCGGCATGGAGCGCCTCATGACCCTGCTCATGCGGGGCGATATCGAAGGCGCCATGAAACGCCTCGACGAGGTCCCCGAAGGGCTCGCCCCCGCGCGCGATGCCCTCATCGCCACCATCGAGGCCCTCGAAAAAGAATGCGGCGTCCGCCGGGATCAGCTCCTCGTGGGCGGATTTTCCCAGGGCGCCATGCTCACGACCGAGCTCGTCACCCACCTGCGTGAGCCTTTCGCCGGCCTCGCCGTTCTTTCCGGGACACGGCTCGGCGGCGAGCGCTGGCAAGAGGGGTTCGACGCGCTCGGGCCGAAGCTCTCGGCCTTTCTTTCGCATGGACGGCGGGACCAGCTCCTGCCTTTTGGTCGCGCCGAGGTGCTGCGGGACATGATGACCACGGCAAAAGCAAACGTGACCTGGGTGCCGCATGGCGGGGCGCACGAGATTCCGCAGGTCGTGGTGAATGGGCTCGGGGCCTTCGCGCAGGAGCGGCTCGGCACGGCTTGATGCGCTCGACGATCCGACTTGTAGCTGCTTGTAAGGCCGCCTAGACTAGGAAGGCTCCGACGTCGACGGCGTGTCCAGGGGGAACAGCCTGCGGAAGCCGAGGCCGAGGATCGTGCCGTCGCCACGCTCGACGAGGGCGCCGAAGCGGCATTTCTCGACGAGCGTGCCCTCGTCCACGCGGTTTTCGTCGAGGTAACGGATCCGCTGGCCCTCCGCGAGGCCCCCGAAGACCCGCGCGTCGGCGGCGATGGCCGCGAGATCCCGCGGGAGCGAGGCGTCGAGCGGAGCTACGACGGCGCGGCGGGTGCGGCGAACGACGTTCTCGTCGACCCACACGTCGAGCTCGTCCCCGCGCACGAAGAGGACCACGCCCGTCAGGCGAACGCCGCCCGGCGTGGTGAACGTGACCACGTCCCCCGCGCCGCCCTCGGTCGAGGCACGGCCGCCGAGGCGCTTGCGCATGGCATCGACCGTCGGGAGCGGCGGCTTGGGCGTGAGGACCGGGAGGCCGAACTTGCGGACCATCGAACCGAACATAACGCAAGACGCCCCCGCTGGGCATCCCCCACCGTGAACCGACGAGTTCACGTGATCCGGGTCACGGTTTTCCCCCGGACCGCGGACAATTTTTCGCGGCGAGCATCATTTCGACGGACGATCGGGGCGCTCGACACATGATAGAGCATCGAGGGGGCCTCGTGCCCTGTAAAACCCATGCTCGATACCTATGTCCTTCCCCTGTCCCTCGACGAACCCACCACGCTCGAGGAGAGCCTCGCCCTGCTCGAGCACGAGATCGACGAAGTTTCGGACGCAGTTTTCCCGGGTCTGTCGGGGTACGATCTGACCCTCGATCCCTGGGAGGCCATCTCCGAGATCGAGGAGCTCTTGCGGACGGGCCGGCTCACGGGGTTCGTCGCGTACGTGGGCGGTTTTCCCGCGGGCCTTTGCCTCTTCGGAGCCCCGCCGGCCGAGCTTCCGCGGGTCCGGCAGGCGGCGAGCGAACACGTGCCCGTCGTCGCGTGCCTGCTCGTCGGTCCGGCGTATCGACGGCTCGGCCTCGATCGGGTGCTGCTGGCGGAGGCGGAGGGGGCGATGGCGGCCGAAGGGCTCGCGTTCGTCGAGGCGTATCCGCCAAAAACGCGCCCCGGGGCCCGGGATACGGGGCCCTTGCGTACGTTTCTCGCCGCGGGGTTCGTCCCGGTGGGGGAGCTCGGCCCGCGCCTCGTGGTGCGCAAGACGCTCTGCAAGGCGCGGGCGCGGAAGGTGGGGTGAGCGGGCCGATCAGGTCGGCGTGGGCTCCTTGCATC
>JANMGF010001159.1:0-2843 GCA_031374535.1 Polyangium sp. (in: bacteria) | reverse complement strand
CGAGATCCTGCGCACCGGCAGCGGGCTCCCCGGCGTACACTTGTGCGCGAACCGGAGCGCCCGCGCCGCCGCGCGTAATGCCTTCGATGGCAACGTCGCCGCTGCCTCTGCCGCGAGCGGCTCGGCCACGGCCGCGTCGATGGTCGCGTGCACGTCCCCGTCGTCGAGCGGCTCGTCGTCCCGCAACACGGCCCGCGGCGCCGCCAGCCCGGCGCCTTTTTTCACGTCCGGCTCGAGGCCCCCGCCGACGAGCACCTCCCGCGGATCACACCGGGCGAGCTCGGCCAGCAAAGACGCGAGATCCGGGATGATCCCGGCCGATAACTCTCCCGTCGAGAGATCGAGCAGCGCAATCCCTCGCCCTGCATTGTCGGATCCGCTTTGATCCACCGCGACGAGGTAGTGGTTTGCCCGCGCATCGAGCTGCTCGGTGTCCGTGACCAGCCCCGGCGTGATCACCCGGACCACCTGCCGCGGCACGATCCCCTTCACCGTCGAGGGATCGGCCATCTGCTCGCAAATCGCGACTTTGTGCCCGAACGAGAGCAACTTCGCAATGTACCCGGCGGCCGCGTGGTGGGGCACGCCGGCCATCGGCTCTTCCTCGGGATTCCCTTTGTTCCGGCTCGTCAGGGTGATGTCGAGGGCGCGCGCTGCAATGACCGCGTCCTCGTGAAACATCTCGTAGAAATCACCCATCCTGAAAAACAGGATTGCATCGGGGTGGGCAGACTTTGCCTCCTCGTACTGCCGCATCACAGGGGTGAGCTTCTTGCCGTTCCCGCGCACTTGCACGGCACCCCCTTACCATGGTTTTCCCGGTGGGTCCCCGGCGTTTGTCCTTCTGTACCCAGGAAAAACCCCGACCTCGACACCTGTTCAGGGGTCCGCGGACGAACCCCTGGCGGCAGAGGCTCAAAAAAACTGGCGGGTGATGTTGAGGCGGCCGGCGCTGAGGAGGATGAGGCCCTCGAGCGAGCCGTCGGTGATGGCGAGCTCGCCCGTGGAGGGGACGAACGAGATGGCCTGGGGCTGGATCTCGGTCGAGGCGGAGGCGAGGTTCAGGATGAGGGGGCGGAAGGAGCCCTGCGTCGTGACCTGGAACAACGTGTCGCGATCCGGACGCGCGACGCCGACGGTCGGGTCCGCGTCGAGCTCGTTGCCGTCGGCCGGATCGTTGATGGCGAAGCGGAAGAAGGGATTGATGAAGGCCCGGGGGTCGCCGTCCGAGACCTTCGTCTGCGAGGAGGGAACCGCGCGGACGCGCCCATTCAAACGTGCGGCGAGCGGATCACAGGAGTTCCGGCAGGCGCCGACCTCCGCGGGCGTCTGCGCAGCGCCCTCCGGCGTGGGGATCACGTGGTGCAAAAAGCCCGAGCCTTCCCCCAAGACGGCCCATTGCCCACCCACGCGCACGTTGAATCCCACGAGCGTGGGGAAACAACATTCGATGAGCTCGGGCGGGACCGGGATCGTCGCGGTCGGCTCGTCCGGTTTGTTCGGGTCCCGGATCCGCCCGCGCGACGCGCCGAGCTCCAGGCGGTCCTGGTAGGCCTCCACGATCCGGATGTCACGCGTGGGCCGCGGCAGCTCTGCCGGGCCGAACGTCAATCTGCATTCCTGGAAAGCGCAAACCCCTTGCGTCTCCGGGCTCTGCCAGTGCGCGTCGGTCTCGAGCGGGATGTTCGAGGCAATTTGCACGTAATCGGCGAGCGCCTGCGACCCTTGTTCGGCGTCGGCGTTCCCCTCCGCTTCGAGGATCTCTTTCCAGGCGCGTTGCCCGAGGACTCCCTGATCGCAGAAGCGGCTCGCGGCGTCGGAGAGCGTCGGCGCGGGGCCCCCCGTGAGATCGAGCCGGCCGGCTTTTCCAGCGAAACCCGGCAGCCCGCCCTCGTAGGTGATCGTGAAGGTCTGGCTCGTCGACTGGGCGCGCGGGTCCTCGAGGTTCATGGCGAGCGTATGCTCGATGTCCCCGGCATTCGTGGTGAACCCCGTCTCCTGGTCGATGAGGCGCAACGTCGCGCCCACGGCGAGCGTCAAATGCTCGGGCGGGATCTTCTCGTCCGGGCTCGGCGGGACGGGCAACGTCGCGCGTATCACCGGGCCCTCGGGATCCACGTTCGACTGGAGCGTCCCCTGGTTGTTGAAGAGCAGGGGGAAGCTCTGAATGCCGGGCTGGTTCTGGCCCGTTCGGTCCGACGTCCGCAGGAAGTTCGCGCTACGCGGCGTGTGAGGGACGACCACGTTGCACGAAATCTCGCCCGTGCTCGCGAGCACCTCGGCAGAGGCGAGGCCCGGCGGGGCTCCCGGCGGCGGACAACCGTAGAGATACGTGTATTGCGTCGGCGCGCGGCAGAGCGCGTCGTAATCGTCGATGTCCACGATCGAGATCTGGCCCGTGCCGAGCACCACGTAGGCGAACGCCCCGCGCATGCGGGTCGGACCTGCGCCGCGATCGTAGTTCGCGCTCGTACGGTAGAGCGTCTCGGGGTCACACGGCGTCGCTTCGGTCGTGCAGACGGTGAGCTTGGGATCGGGGTTGCAGCGGACGCCCTCGGGGGCCACGCCCGTCGCCGGAATGGGCTGCGGGTTGTCGCGCTCGATGATCACGAGATCCTGCACGGGCACGCCGAACTCCACGCGATCGGGCGCCTGCGTGGGCGCCCACTCCGGGTGCGGCCTCGTGACGGGCCTGCGCGACGTCGCGTCCTCGGCGATGTCGAAGACCATGATGCTCCCGTCGATCTCGTCGACCGCGTAAAGAAAGCGGTCGAGCGAGCCGGCGAGCGTCGGCGACACGGCGATCTGGTTCGTCGTCACGGCCCGCGAGGGCTCGCGCATCG
>JANMGF010001066.1:0-2572 GCA_031374535.1 Polyangium sp. (in: bacteria) | reverse complement strand
TCAAGTTCGACACGAAAGCGAGCCCCACGAGCGCGTTTGGTATCTCGCCGGATCGGAGAACACATCATGCGCGGGATCTTCATGGCTACCTCGTGGAGATCGATCCGGGAGAGCCGCCGGACGAATACGAGGGGAAAACCGCGGCGGGCGTGGGGCACAAGAAGATCGGCGCGATGGGCCACGCGCGATGGGAAAACGCGTCGTTCGTGGTGGATACGAGCTGGAAGCTCCTGCCGAATGAGCCGATGGTCCTCTACGCGGGCGATGATCGGCGCAGCGGTCGCGTGTTCAAGTGGGTCTCGAAAAAACCCTACAAAGCCGGCATGACACGGGCCGAGACGCGCGCTTTGCTCGACGAGGGGAAGGTCTACGTCGCGCACTTTGCGGGCCTCGACAACACGACGGGCGTCACGATGCGGGCGACGGGAGAAGCGCCGACGGAAGCGCAGCCGGGGATCGGGCAATGGATCGAGCTCGGGACGAAAAGCACGGCGATCGCCCCGAATGCGTCTGTGCTCGGCGAGCCCGGAAAGACGGTGGGCGCGGCTCTTTCGGACATGGACTACAATGGACTCGGCGGCTTCTCCAGCGACGACGACGTGCGCCGCGCGCTCTTCACGGCGTGCGCGAAGGTGGGGATCATGGAGCTGAACCGGCCCGAGGACGTGGAGTACAATCCGCGGGATCCGAGCGGTACGCCGAGGATTTATGTGTCGTTCACGAACCACGGGCGGAAGACGCAGCTCGATCGCGAGGGCAAACTCATCGATCCGGCCGTGCATGACGCCATGTCCGTGAAGCGCCCCGATGCGACGGGCAATGTCTTCGCTTTCCAGGAGGCGAACCCGAAGAGCCCGGGCACGTCGACGACATTCACGTTTTTCCGCGTCTGGGCCGGCACGAATGCTACGGGGCCGTACGATGCGGCGAACCCCGACAACCTGGTGATCGATCGCGAGGGCGGCGTGTGGTTCGGCACGGATGGGAATTTCGCGACGAACAAGACGGCCGAAGCGATCTATTTTCTCGACCTCGACCCCGCGCATGCAGCGGGGCGACCCGGCGTCGCGATGGATACGTTCGGAATGGCTTTCCGCGTGGTCGCGCTGCCGAGTGATGCCGAGGCCACGGGCCCGGCGCTGAGCTCGGACATGCGCACGCTTTTCGTGAGCGTGCAGCACCCCGGCGAGCACGTCTGGAGCGCCTGGCCGCATGGTGGATGAGGGAAGACCTCCGCGCCTACGTCGTGGCTCGTCTCGGGGCTCCTGGCGGCCCTCCGCGGCGGCATCCTGCCAAAGACGCGAGGAGCGGCGCGCGGAGACCCTTTACGACCCGCTCGCGCGCGCTCGCGAAACCGCGGGGCGAGTGAAGAACCCCGAGGCCTCGGTGCCGTCGCCTTGTTACACGAAGACGGGCGGCACCTCGAATCCGTGCTGGGTCTGCCATACGAGGTGCGTCGCGCAGCCCCCGGCGGCGATCGGGATCTCGCCGCGACGCGCTCATTGAGCCCGCCGTGAACGTACACGGGTGGATCACGAACGGCTCGACGGAGCTCGGGAAGGCAAATCGCGTCTACACGGACGGACGGTTGCGACTCGAATGGGGCCGGTAGTGCTAAGCTCGGGGAAACCATGTCCCACGAGCGCCCCAGCCTGACGGCCAAAAAGATCGCGCGATTTCTGATCCTGATCGACGCCGTGCCCCGATTCGCCGGCTTGTTACCCGCGGAAGCATCCACCACGGCGGAGGCGATTCTCCGCGCATCCGGGGCGGTCCGGCAGCGAGAGATCCGCGCGTCGCTGCGGCTCGTGGGGAAGCGGATGCAGTGGGGGATCCGGCCGCGGCATTTGCCGGGGTTCGTGGAGGAGGCGGGGTATCGGGTGGTCGAGCAGGTGGATGGGGAAATGTTGAGCAAAAAGGTTCTCGCGCCGATGGGTTTGCCGGAGGAGCCGGTGACGCCGTATGAGTATCTGGCGCTCGTGGAGGTGAGGGCGTAGCGGCTCGACATTCGCCCCCGACGGCTGCTCAAAACTCAACGACGGGGTCGCGTCTTCTTCTTCGGATCCGCGCTCCGTGCCCGCACCCAAGTGCGCCTCGTGTGGAACAGGATAGCAATCTGCTGGATCGGTGACGCTCCCCGTTCGCGCAACTCGTACACATAGTCGCGCTCCTCGATTTGCAAGAGCGCCTTCTCGAGCGCCGCGTCGATCTTTTCCTGGTCGGGGACCTCGGAGCCCGGCGAATCGAACACCTTGAACTCGATCACCACGCCCGGCTGACCTGCGCGTTTGGGCAAAATCATCACATCATACCGCCCAAAACCCGACTCCCGGTTCGAGCGCACCTCGAAATTCCCTTCTCCCTCCATCTGAACAAGGAGGCCCATCACGAAGATATGATAATGTGCCTCGGGCTCCCTGGGCGCTCGGTCGTAGCTCGAGAGCTTGAGCAGAAACCCGTCCATGAGCGCCATCAATCGGTCTTCATTCCCCTCGAGCAAGGAGTACCAGAGCTCCGTGAAGCCGGGCTTGCCACCCAGCCCGATCTCCATCCATCGCCGGAAGAGCCGTGG
>JANMGF010001052.1:0-13367 GCA_031374535.1 Polyangium sp. (in: bacteria) | reverse complement strand
CCACGGAGCTGCTCCGCTCGATCCTCTTCTCGTTCAAGAACGTCCCGTTGCGGCTTCCGAAATCGCGCACCTCCCAGCGATCACCTTGCCACGAGATCCGCGCGTGTTCGCCCGAGACGCGCGGGTCCTCCACGCGGAACGTGCACGCCGAGGAACGACCCAGCAGGCATCGAGCGGGTAACGTGAACGCTTGCCCGGTCCGCGTGTCGACGAGGATGGCCATTGGCCGAGGGTGTATCGCCTCACGCGAACGAGCTCAAGGGAAACTGGCTCGAACTGTAAGAACCTCGTCATTGCGCTGGATGTGGGCGCCTGTATCCTCCTCCCCATCATGACGAAGCCGAACGACTACGCGCTGATCATCGGGGTTCACGACTACCACACGTACGATCCGTCGGGGAATGCGGACGTGCCCGGCGCGCGCAACGACGCCCGCGCCTGGTTCCGCGTATGCCTCTCCATGGGTTTTTCGCCGGAGAACATTCGTGTGCTCACGTCGCCCCCGCTCACCCCGGCCGATCTTGGCCCCGAGGCGGCGAACGTGACGTTCGGCGCGGCGACCCGGGCCGGCATCGTCGAGGGGCTCACGTGGCTCTCGGCCAGCATTGGCGGCGACGCGCCCGTCTCGGGGCTCTTGACGTTCACCGGCCACGGGAGCGAGGGCGAGGGCGGCATGCCGCTGCTTTGCCCCACGGATACGACGCCGTCGCTCGAGGAGGTGATCGACGTGGCCGTGCTCCGAGAGAAGTCCTCGGCCAAGGTCCGGGACAACCTCACGATCATGCTCGATTGTTGCCATGCGCAGGTCGGAACGAGCGCGGCTACGACCCTCCGGGCCAAGCTCGCCGCGAGGAGCGCCGGCATTCACGTGCCCGAAGCGGCGCGGGCGCGGGTCGTCGCGGCGTGCCGACGAGATCAACAATCTGTCACCTCGCGCTTCCTGGGCGAAGAAATGGGGGCCTTCACCTGGGCCGCGACCTCGGCGCTCGGGCAATGGAGGACGGTGGACATGCACGGGGTCGCGGCGCTCGATGTCTCGTACGGGGACCTCGCCCTGCGCACGCGGGCGTTGCTTTCGGCGCTCTCGTTCGAGCAGGAGCCGGTGGTCTCGGGGCCGGCGGGCGTGGCAAAACTCGCGTTCCTGCATCCGGGGACGGCGGGGGAGCGCGAGGAGACGAATCGGGCGCCCACGGCGACGCGGAAGGGCCTTCAGCTCGATGGGGGACAGATCCCCGCCGGGAGGTACCGGAAATACGAGGTGCGCTGCTATACGAGCGCCAACGGATGGTCCTTGATGGCCGAGATCTACGTCACGACCACGGACACGAGCGTCGCGTTGCCGAGGATCGGAAACACGCAAATGCAGCCCGGTATGGAGTACTGGGTATTCTCGGGAACGGAGACGGCAGGCCCGGTGAGCGCATGGCAGGAACACTACTCGATCACCTTGGACCTCCAGATGCCATGTCAGGGCGACTTCTCGAGCGATATCAGCGTCGGGAGCTACCGATACTGCTTCGAGGCCCGCGAGGCGGTCTCTTCGTGGACGCAGGTGGGCAGGACGACGCCACCGCCCGACAGCTCTTTCGTATTTTCGGGGGGGTCCGGGACGATCAAGGGGATCGCGCTGCAATACCAGGGTGACACCCTGACGAACTGGTGGTGGATGCAGACGGGCCAAAGGAACCTGACAAATGACGACATGAACAGCGCGACGTTGTTTCCGCGGAGCGCGAGTCCATCGAGCGAGGATTCCTACGCGGCCTCGGCGTTCATGGCGTTTGATCCGAACGGCTAGGCCGCGCGTCTCACGCGAACGTCCGCCCCACCCGAAGCCCGATCGCGCTCCGCCTTTGCTCGGGCCGCAAGACGAAACGCGCCGCGGCCCGGCAATGGTTCTCGACGCTGCTCCACGCCCCGCCCCGCACCGATCGATATCCCGGATCCTCGGCCGTCGCGACCTCGGGCAAGAGGCGCCCCGCCTCGATCGGCGGCCCCTCCAGCGTCCAGACATTCGAGCAGAAATCACGGCTGTTCCCCGCGCCGCCGCGCATCCCATAGGGTCCCTCGTCCAGCGGATACGCGTGGACCTCCACCCGGCCCGGCTCGCCCGCATGGCTCGGGAGCATACACGCGAACGTCGGATCGAAATGGTTCCCCCACGGAAAGACGCGCCCGTCCACCCCCCGCGTCGCCTTTTCCCGCTCGAGCTCGTGCAGGAGCCGGTACGGCCTCCTCGTTCGTATCGATAACCAGCGCGCAAACGCCATGGCCCCGTGCCAATCCATCAACACCGCCGGACCTCGCGGCCGCCACGTCTCCCCCGGGTCGTCCTCCTTCAGCAGGAAATGCCCATCCGCCCGCCGGGCATACGAGAGCGCCTCGCTCGCGCCCGAGCGTGTGCCCGGGTTGGTCCGCGGACATGCCTCTCGAGCCTCCGCCTCCCGACCCGCGGCGACGAGATCGTTCAAAAATGCGAGATACGCCTCGTTCGTCACGGGATACCGCCCGATCACGAAAGCATCGAGCCACAAGCGACGCCGCGGAAGGCTGTCCGGCGCCTCCGGATCGCCGCCCGTCCACGTATACCCCGCCGGCACGTATATCTCGTCCTCCGCGAGCTCCCCCACGCGCGGGAGCCGGATCGCGACCGGCTCCCTGCTACCCGGAGGGCACCCGTCCCAGCGCTCCCCTCGCTCGATGAACACCGGATACCGCACCGTTTCGTATCCCGGCGCCGTGAGGACCAGCAAAAAGCTCCCCCTGTCCAGCGGGACCTCCACGAGCGGCGTCGTGCCGAGATCCCCCACGAATTCGGGGACGAGGCGCCTCTGGAACATCACGTACCGATAAAGCGTCACGCGCGCCCCCTCGGGATCGGTCGAGAGCGTCAGCGCGCCCTTGCCGCTCAGGATGGCCGCATGCCTCCCCCGGTCGTGCGCCCGCAAGAGCACCTCGAACCGCGCCGCGTCGCCCGCGCGGCGGCCTCGCTCGGCGTCGAGCAACTTTTCCTTGTAATGGTCGGCGAGGAGCGCGTGCGCCTCCGGCAGATCCGGATCGCTGGTCAGCGCGCCGTGGATACCCTGGATCCAGTTCGTTTCGAGCAAGCTCGCCTCGTGATCGAGGCGCTCGGCTTCGTCTTCGGTTTGCCAGCCGGCGAGCTTCTTCTCGACGGCATCCGACGGCCTTATCGGCGAAAGCAGCTCCTTGGCGCGAGCCCGACAGGCCTCGGCGCGCTCGCGTAACGCGGCGATGTGCGGTCCCGTGGCGTTTGCCTTCTCGAGCTCCGCGAGCGCCCGCTCCCGCCGCCGCGCTCCGTCGAGGAATGCCGTGATCTCCACGGCGAACCTGGCCGCGTCCGCGTGGCGGTCCTCGGGCTCACGCGCCATGGCCCGCTCGCAGAGGGCGACGAGATCGTGGGGAACGTCGACCCCTCGGGCCTCGGAGAGCCTGGGCGGTTCGGCGGAGAGCATACGCCGGGAGGCCAGCGGCCCGAGCTCCGCAAAAGGAGGTTTTCCCGCGAGCAGGTGAAAAAGAATGGCGCCCAGCGCATAGACATCCGCGGCCGGGCCGTGGCGATGTACCTCGCCGCGCGCCTGCTCGGGCGACATGTACGCGGGTGTTCCCAGGACGTCTCCGTGTCGCGTCAGGAACGAATCCTCGGAGGCCGACCGCGCCTCGGGCCTCGCCGGGTGCTCCTTTTCGTCCACCGCCTCGATATCGTGCACCCGCCTGGCGAGCCCCCAATCCATGACCATCACCTGGCCGAACTCGCCGATCATGATGTTCTCGGGCTTCAGATCCCGGTGGATCACCCCGCGGCTATGCGCGTATCCCATGGTCTCGCAGACGCGGGCGAAGACGTCGAGCAGCCGGCGGCGGCTCCACCGAGGGCCGTCGCCGGAGGGGCCGAAGGATTCGTCGAGGATTGCGCGCAGCGTGCGCCCTCGGACCTCGAGCATCGTGTACCAGAGCCGCCCGTTCGCGAGCTCCCCGAAATCGTGAATGGCGACGATGCCCGGGTGCTGGAGGTCGGCGGTGAGCTTGACCTCGGCGAGGAACCGCGCCCGCACTTTGCCGCTGGGATCGGCGCCGGGCAGGAGGATCTTCATGGCCACGATCCGGTCGAGTTTCCTGTCGCGTACGCGGCGCACCTCGCCGAAGCTGCCGCTGCCGAGCAGGCGCAGATCCTCGTACCGATCCGGGAGCGTCACGGGGCCGGAGGGCTCGCGTGGTTCCTCGTCCGCGGGCGCGGTGAGCGCCGTGCGCCGCGCCCAAAGGATGCCGCTCGGGTCGTCGGGGCGAGCCACCGGATCAGGGCTGATAAGGCGGCGTGTCGAAAGCTCCGCCGAAATACAGCCCGACCTTCCGGTTCGACTCGGTCCCTGCGAGCCCGCAATTGAGGGCCGTGCCATACACCTGCCCCGTGAAGTCCGTGTAGGCGCAGAAGTTATCGGCGACGTTGTGCAGACGAATCGGAAAGTTCACATCGAACCCGCCCTGTTCGTATACCTCGAGCTTCCACCGCTGCTCGCCTGTGCCATCACACGGGGCAGTGACCACGGTCCACGGCCCTGCCAGGATGCCGGATTGGCTCAGGCACTCGCCATTCGAACCATTGCGGAACCCGAAGGCGTCGCCGTCGGGGAACATCTCCCATTGCTGCTTGGGATCCGTCGGCTCGCACGTGCTCGTGGACTCGACCTTGCCGTCGCCGAGGATCATGCACCGGTTTCCGGTCTTGAAACGAATGACGACGAAGTCCGACTTGTCGTCGCAGACGTCGCCGATGCCGTCTTTGTCGATGTCGGACTGTTCGGTGTTCGCCTGCTCGGGGCAGTTGTCCTCGGCGTCGGGAATGGCGTCCTTGTCGCCGTCGGCCCCCTGGCAGGAGCCCATGGTCGCGACGGGGCAAATGCCGCCGTGGCAGCTCCAGTCCGGGAAGTCGTAGGCGATCTTCGCGTTCGCCGGGGCGCACTCCTTGCCGTCCAGCGGATCGGCCGTACATGCGGCGTCGAAGCTGCCGCCGCTGCGCTTCTTGTCGCCGAGCACGATACGCGACGTGACGGCGCCCGTGAAGTCGCCGGTCAGCGTCACGAGCCCCCCCTCGTTGCCGTTGCCGCTGAAGTCGGTGTCCTGGACCAGCTTGCCCGAGCCCACGAGGTTGATCTTGCGCGAGACCATCATCCCGCCCTCCTCGACGTCGATGGAGACGGCGTGCGCGCAGGCGTTGAAGGTGAACGTGCTGATCGCGCGCACGCCGTTGAGGCTCACGTCCCACGCGACGTTTCCGGTGTCGCACTGCGCCGACCAGTCGCCCGTGCCCGAAGGGTTCTCGCACCCGTTCAGCAGGCACTTGACCTCGTCCTGCCAGAGCGCGAATGCGCGCACGAGCTCCTGGTTGGGCCATGGCACCACCGGGTCGCAGCTCGCCTTGCAGGACTCGCTCTCGACGTTGTAATTGGCCTCGTCCGTGCCTTTCGACCACGCGATGCGGATCACATTGAACCCGCAACGGGGCACGGCGATCTGGCGGGTCGCGTCGAGCCGGTTCGCGCAATTTCCCCCGTTCCAGTCCGGCACCGTGCCGTCGGTGGTGAAGCAGATCACGGGCTCGTCGTCGAGATTGATCACCTTGACGAGCGAGTTCACCTCGGGGAGGGTGGTGGCGCTGGGTGGGTCGAAGTGTGGCACGGGGGTCTCGAGACCCGTACCGCCGCAACTCATGACGAAAAACGTGAGGAAAACGGGCGCGAACCGACGAAGCATGGGGCGAGCATATCGCCGATCGATGTCGCGCACTTTGGAAATCCGCGAAGACGAGGAATCCCTCGCGCCTCGCGCTTCTCCGCCCTTTCTTCCCGATCCAGAATCGTGGTACCCAGGACTACGTGGAGTTTCGCCCGGGTGACCGCATCGACCGCTACACCCTCGTTCGGCCCCTTGGCGAGGGGGGGCAGGGGGCGGTTTGGCAGGTCGTCGACCCGCTGGATCGTGGAGCGACGCGCGCGCTGAAGCTCGTGCGGCTCTCGGAAGCGGGGCAGGCCGCGTTTGCGCGGGCGCGGCGCGAGGCGAAGATCCTTTCGACCCTCGCGCACCCGGGGCTCTGCGCTTGCCACGCGTTGTTCGAGGACCTCGAGAAAGGGCTCGTGGGCGTGGTGCTCGACCTCGTGCAGGGCGCGCCCCTCGACGAGGCCATGCAAGACGGGCGCATGTCGAAGGGGCATCGGTTCGCCACGCTCGTGCAGGTGGCCGACGTGCTCGCTTACGTGCACGCCGCGGGGCTCGCGCACCGGGATCTCAAGCCTGCGAATGTGCTGGTGACCGACGGGTTCTGGGAAAAACCCGATCAGCCCGGCGCCGTCAAGCTCATCGATTTCGGGATCGCCGTGCCCATCGGCAATCCGCACCGATTGACCTCCGCGGGAGGGGTGATCGGGACGGTGCGGTACCTTTCGCCCGAGCTCTTCGGCGCGAAACGCGGCGAGGCGGCCGAGGAGAGCTGCGCGCGGGATATGTTCGCGTTTGGCGTGATCGCGTGGGAGCTGCTTTTTGGCTCGCACCCCGCGGGGCTCGGACCTTCGGCTTCGTTCGAGGCCATGGCGCAGAGGTATACGGAGATCAGGACCGGGAGGCGGACGTGGCCGAGCCCGGGTCTGGAAGGCGCGTGGGGCGAGGCGATCGCGGCGTGCCTATCGCTTCGGCCGGAGGATCGCCCGGAGAATGGGGCAGCGCTGGTGGCCGTGCTCCGTACGGGAAGATCGCCAAAGGGCCGGCGCGCGGAGGCGATCTCGTTGCCTTCGCGTACGGAGACGCATTTGCCGGCGGCCGGGAGATCACTCCCGTCCACGGAGCCCATGCCCTCGCCGGGCGTCTCGCCGCCGGCACGAAAGGAAAGACCGGCGGGCCGATCGGCGCGGGGGCCGATGTATGCGCTTGCGGGGGCGATCGCCTTGCTGGCAGGGGCGATTTACCTGAAGCCTCCGGGAAAACCAGGCGAGGAGGATGCGCTCATTCCGCTGCCCTCGCCTCCGAGCGCTTCGGCCGTCAGGCTCGCGCCGATCGACGCGCCCGTGCATCCGAGCGCGGGCGTTTGTTGTGGGGGCAAGGATTGCCGTCCGCCCGAGAAAAACGTGAAGGGATCGAGCTGCGAGGGGCGAAGCGACCAATGCATGACCTGCGGTCACGCCGATCGATCGTATATCCCGGGGAAGTGCGCCGATCAGCTCCCGCAGGACCGTATCTTCAAGTTACGCCTCGCCCGCATCGAGGACGCTCCCGAGGGGTCGCGGGTATGCGTTCGGCGCGGGGACGACGGGAGCCCGCCCTTGTGTTTGTGGAAGCACGAGGGATCGGACCAGGTGAAATGGACGTGCCGCACCCATCCTTCGAGGTGCCTCGAGGTCCCGCTCTCGGCCCTCGTGGGGAAACCTGGCCTCGATATCACGATCGTCCATGAAAATGAGGTCATCGCGCATCAGAACCCCACGTTCGAGCCGACGGGATTCAAGACCTCGGCGCTCTGCATCGGCGTGAAGTTCAAGGTGGGCGGCGACAAGAAATGGCCCGTGAGTTTTTACCTCGACGATCCCTGATACGTCATCGAAGAAACGGCCGGCGGGGTCGTCCGCTCGCCAGACGAAAGCCGAAAGCCGGCCGAGCGACCCGCCGTCCCTTCGCCGCCCGCCCGCTGGCACGCTCGCCCGCTCGTTTGCCTTGCTTTTTTCGACCACGGGCGAATGCGCTGTGCGAGACGCGCGCTCTGCTCTCTGGCATCGCCGTTGCTCGACGTTCGTCGGCGACGGGGTGATACATGCGCCCTTCGACATGCGGGATGTGTGGCGCTCGAGCGAGCGGCCGCGCGACCGCGGGGCCCACGTGAGGGACCGTCGCCTGGTAACGCTCGGGCGTACTGCCCGGGGAACAAAGGAGATCGATTGATGAGCCTACGCAATCTGGTCCATGTCGCGATGTGCGCGAGCACCCTCCTGATGTTCGGCTGTACGAGCGGCGGCAAGCCGGACATCATCGACGATACCGGTTCCCTCGCGGTGAACTGGACGATCGGCAATCAGCGGACCGTGAACCTCTGTGAGGCGTACAAGGCGACCGGCGTCGAGATCCAGATCGAAGAGCCGAACGGCATCTTCGTCAGGGAGATGGTGGTGCCGTGTAATCAATTCGAGGCGAGCCTCGAGCTCGAGCCGGGCGATTACACCGCGACGATCGTCCTCATCAACGGGGAACGGAAGCCCGTGAGCAACCGGATCGATCTCGGCACGTTCACGGTGCAGGCCAACGCCGAGGTGACCCGAGACGCGAGCTTCGCCGCGCCTCCGTCGTCCTGAAGCCAGCCCACGGTTTCCCCCGCCACCCACACGCGCGTTTGCCGCGTCTCGTTGGCGTCCGCGCTGGCTTCCAGCCATCGTAGCGCTTGCAAATCCCCCGCCCACGCTGCCAAGGTGCCTGCCGGTGCCCATGGAAGCCAAACCTACCGACGACGTCGCCCTCGCCGCCCTTGGCCTCGTCAAACATTATGGAGAAACGGTCGCGGTCGCGCACCTCGATCTCGTGGTTCGGGCCGGTGAGGTCGTCGGCCTTCTGGGGCCGAACGGGGCGGGGAAGACGACCGCGCTGCGGATGCTCGCCGGCATCCTTCGGCCCACGAAGGGGCAGGTGCAGGTCGGCGGCGTCGACATGACCGAGCGCCCCCTCGAAGCCAAGGCCCTCCTCGGCTTTCTTTCGGGTGATACGCAGCTCTACCAGCGCCTCTCGCCGCGCGAGACCTTGCAGTATTTCGGTCGCCTCCATGGCCTCCCCGAGGCGCGCCTCGCCGCGCGTATCGACACGCTCGTGCACGACCTCGAGATGGCCGGTTTCGCCGATCGCCCCTCGGCCACGCTCTCGGCCGGGCAAAAACAACGCGCCAACATCGCGCGCGCCTTTCTCCACGAGCCCTCCGTGCTCATCCTCGACGAGCCCACGAACGCGCTCGACGTCCTTTCGGGCCGCTTCATCGTCGAATCCATCCGCAAGGAGCGCGCGAAGGGCCGCGCCATTCTTTTCTCCACCCACATCATGAGCGAGGCCGAATACCTCTGCGATCGGATCGCCCTCATTCACGAGGGCCGCATCGTCGACGAAGGCGAGGTCTCCGCGCTCTGCGCCCGTGCAGGCGGCGCGAAGAACCTCACGGACGCATTCCTTTATCACGTCGAACGTACGGGCGCGCCCGCGGGAGGAGCCTCGTGAGGCTGCCGATCGTCCTCGTCATTCTGCGCAAGGAGCTCGTCGAGACCTTGCGGGATCGACGCACCCTCGTGAGCCTCGTCCTCCTGCCGATGCTCCTGTATCCGCTCTTCGCGCTCCTGATGAGCCGGATGGCGGGCGCGGAGATGGAGGCCCTCGAAGCGCGCCCCTCGAAGGTCGCCGTCTGGGGCGAGCTCCCGGCCGACGTTCGTGCCTCGCTCGCGGCCGAGGAAAACAAGATCGAGCTTTTGCCCTGGCACGGCGTGCCGGAGGCGCTTCGCAAGGACCTCGACGCCGGCGCCGTCCCACCGCCCACGCCCGCGCCCCCGAGCCCGCCCGGGCCCCGCCGAGGAAATGGGGCCCAGGGCGCAGGCGCTCCGCCCCAGGCCGAGAGGAAAACGCTCGATTCCGAGAGGCCCGATGCGCCCGTCGTTTTCGCGGCCCGCGCGCTCGTCGGCGCCCGCGAGGCGCACGCGGTGCTCGTCCCCTGGCGTGGTTTTTCCGAGGACATGAAGGACGGCAAGGCGGCGCGCGTCACCATTTATTACGACTCCGTATGGGGCGACTCGGACTTCGCCGCCGACAGGATCGATTATGCGCTCGCGCGGGCCCGCGAGGGGCTCCTCGTGTCACGCGAGAGCGAGAAGAGCTTGCCCAAAGGGTTTACCTCCGGGCTCGAGGTGCTCTCGCGGAACATCGCGCCCGAGGAGCGGAAGGTGGGAAAGGTTCTCGGCATGCTCATGCCGATGATGCTCATTCTCATGTCGCTCCTCGGCGGCTTTTTGCGCGCGGCCGACATGACCGCGGGTGAAAAGGAGCGCGGCACGATGCAGACCTTGCTTTGCGCGCCGCTCCTGCCGATCGAGATCATCACCGGCAAATTCCTCGCGGTGTTCGTCGTTTCCCTCGTCACGGCGCTCGTCAACGTCGCGAGCCTCGGCCTCACCCTGCGCCGCATTCTGCCGGGCGAGATCGACGTGCCATTTTCGGCCCACGCGCTCACCTTCGCGCTCCTCGTCCCGGTCACGCTCCTCTTTTCGGCCCTTTTCCTCGCCGTCGCGGCGTTCGCCCGCGATTTCAAGGACGCGCAGAACCTCCTCACGCCGGTCTATTTGCCGGTCATGCTCCTCTCGATGCTCACGTCCTTGCCCGGGATGGAGCTCTCCGCCGCGACGTCTTTCGTGCCGCTGCTCAACGTCGCGCTGCTCATCAAGGCCATCTATCTCGGCGATGTCTCGCCCGATCTCGTGCTGTACACGCTCGGCTCGTCCACCTTGTTCGCCGCGCTCGCGCTGGTGTTTGCCGCGCGGGTCTTCGAGCGTGAAGACGTCCTGCTCGGCGGGCGAGGATCCTTCCGCGCCGTCTTCTCGTGGCAACGGCAGAAGGGCGGGACGCCGAGCCTCGGGTTTTCCCTCGGCGCCTTCGCCGTCATCCTCGTCGTGATGTTTTACGCGAGTTTCCTCGTCGAGAAGACCACGAACAAGACCGCGCAGCTCGCCGGCACCCAGCTCGGCCTTTTCCTCGTCCCCGCGCTCGCCGCCATTGCCCTCTCGGGCGCCTCTCTACGCGAGACCCTCGGCCTTCGAATGCCCCGCCCGCGCGCTCTTTTCGGCGCGGTCCTCGCGGGTTTGTCCGGTGGCGCGGTCGTCAGCGCCCTCGCGACGCGCCTCGTGCCCGTCCCGCGCGAGTTCGCCGACAAACTCGGCGACGCGCTCCTGCTCGACGGACAACCGCTCTGGGTGCTGATCCTCGTGATCGCGGTCCTGCCTGCGCTCTGCGAGGAGACGCTCTTCCGCGGGATGCTCTTCTCGGGGCTCTCACGCGCGGGGTTTGGCGTGGCGCTCGTCGCCTCCGCGCTCCTCTTCGGGCTCGCGCACGGGTCGATTTACCGCCTGCTCCCCACGTTTTCCCTCGGCCTCTTGCTCGGGTATGCCCGCCATTCGACGCGCTCGCTTTTGCCGGGCATCGTCGTGCACGGGCTCAACAATGCCCTCGCCATCACGGTGCTCGCCGTGCGGCCTGCGTGGCTCGAAAGACTCCTGGCGGAGGATCAGGTGCCCCTCGGGATCGGGGCCGGGGCGGCGCTCGTGCTCGGGCTCGGCGTCTTTCTGATGCGTGCGCCCAAGGAGAGCGCCGAGCGCCGCTGAAATCCGGGTATCAGGCGGTCTTCGGCTGCTCGGCGGGCGCGTTTGCCCGAGCCCCAGCATGATGACGCCCAGCCGCGGGCACGAGCCTTGACGCGCCGCTTGAATTTTGGTGAGGGTTGTAGGAGGACAGCGGGGGAACCATGGCAGAAGAGCGAACGACGGGGGGCGCTTCGAGCGCCGGGGTCGGGGCAGTCGACGTGGCCGCGCTCGAAGCGGAGGTCGCGGCGCTGCGACGCGAAAACACGGCGCTGCGTGCCCAGATCGTCGCGCTCGAGGGCGCGCTCGTGGACGTGCGGTGCGAAGCGCCGCCCCGGATCACGAACATGCGCGCTGCCGTGTACGAGCGCGTGGAGTTCGAGCGAAGACGGCTCCTCAACGCGGTCCTCGACCACTCGCCGAGCGTCATTTTCGTGAAGGACCCCGAGGGCCGGTACCTCCTCTTGAACCGCGGCGCCGAGCGCCTCTACGCCAAGCCGCGCGAGGCGATGCTCGGCCGGACCGACGCGGACTTTTTCCCGCCCGAGGCCGTGCAGGCGATGCGGGCGAAGGACGAGGAGGCGGTCGCGCGCGGCGAGCCCATTCAATTCGAGGAGTCCGTCCCGTTCGGGGACGACCTCCGCCATTACTTTACGATCAAGTTCCCGATCCTGAACAGCCACGGGACGCTCATGGGCGTCTGTGGCATTGTAACGGAAATAACCGAGCAGAAACGAAAAGAGGAGGAGCGCCTGCTTTTGCGCGAGCAGGTGATCACCGCGCAGGAGGCGGCGCTCCGCGAGCTCTCCTCGCCCCTCGTCCCGATCGCCGACGGCGTCGTCGCGATGCCACTCGTGGGCAGCATCGACGAGAAACGCGCCGAACGTATCATGACCACGCTCCTCGACGGCATCGGCCATCACGGCGCGCATTCGGTGATCCTCGACATCACGGGCGTGCGCACCGTGGACGCAAACGTGGCGAGCGCCATCGTCTCGGCGGCGCGCGCGGTGCGGCTGCTCGGCGCGCGCGTCGTCGTCACGGGCATCCGGGCCGAGGTCGCGCGCACGTTCATCGAGATCGGCACGGATCTCGAGGGGATCGTCACGCGCGGCAATCTGCAGAGCGGGATCGCATTCGCGCTTCGGCGCTGAGGGCACGGCGGCACGGAGCGCCGTCACGGCCGCGTGGCCTGGGAAATTTTCCCGGACGACCGGGAATTTTTCCGCGCTCTCGGCGGGGGATCATGACGGATCGCGAGGGATCTGGCCGCGGTGAGCGTTGGCATCGTTGGTGCTCCTACGGCGAGCGCCCGGTCCCTACGGCTCAGCACCAAGCTCTCTCAACCCATCTCCACGGCTCCTACCCATGAAATGTTCATTCGCCCGCTGGTTTGGCCCCTTCCTCGCGGTGCTCGTGACGTTCGCCGCTTGCGCGCCGGCGCCCCGATCGGTCCCCTGTTCCAACCAGTCCGATTGTGAGAGCGTCAATCCGGAATTTCGTTACTGTCTCGAGAATCGCTGCGTCGAATGCGTGAGCGACGCGAGCTGCGGTACCGGCAACGCTTGCATCGACGGCATTTGCGAGCGATCCTGCAGGGATGGACGCGATTGCATCCAGGGTCAGGCGTGCACGAGTGGCCGCTGTTCGCGACAATGACCTCTCCATCGCCGAGCGCGTCGCTCGCGGCGTGACGTCGAGGGCGTCGACGCTGGCCGAGGCCGTTCACCTCCACGGCCGCGATACGGTGGCGTTCCAGGCCCTCGCGCCGGGGATGCGCGCGTGGACGGACGGCGCCGGGGCCTGGGTGGCGCACGTGGATACGGGCGAGGCCTGGATCTCCGTGGGCTCGCTTTTACGATTTCGACGGCCTGTACGCATTCCGGAGCCGCCTCGCCCCGCAGGCGTGGGAGCCGGTCTGGCTCACCCATCCGCGGAGCACGCGTGGGCTCGTCTCGTTGTGGGACGTGGCCTCGGCGCTCACGGGCGGGCCCC
>JANMGF010001028.1:0-7910 GCA_031374535.1 Polyangium sp. (in: bacteria) | reverse complement strand
CCTCGGACGGCGCTTGACGGCCCGTCTCGGTTCTTCTCTATTGGATCCTCCCCCCCTTGTGGACATCCACGGCCGGGGAAGCACCATGGCACCACGAAAGCCGAAAAGTCAGCCCCTCTTTCGCTGGATCTGGCATGCGTTCTCCCGCACTGCGCTGATTCCGCTGCTGCTCGTCGAGGTGGTCCTCATCCTCGGGTATCTCGCCGCGAACAGATTCGTGCAACGCGAGAACACCGCCGCGATACGCACGGTGGCGACCGAAGAGCTGTCGCGCATCGCGACACGCGAGGCGGTCTTGCTCGATCAGGAGTTATCGGCCGTCACGGGAGGTGTCAAGCTCTTGACAGAGGAGGTTGAACGAGCCCTGAACGAGCCGCTTCGCCTCTCCGACGAGGAGCGCCGCGCGGCGCTCGCGCCTTACGAGACGTCGCCGGACGGCATGTATTACCGGAAAACCGACGCGGGAGGGACGGCGCTTTATTACAGCGCTCGCACGAAGATCGGCGATGCGGAGCGCGAGAAGGTCTTACGAACCGAGCGCCTCGACCCGCTGCTGCGATCCCTCGTCCGGAACAACCCCCTGTGGGTGCAGGCGTACCTGAATACGTCGGACTCGATGAACCGGATCTATCCGTTCATGGACGTGCGCAAGACCTACGCGCCGGAAATGGACATTCCCTCATACAATTTTTATTACGAGGCCGACGCAAAACACAACCCCGAGCGCCGGGTGGTCTGGACCGACGTGTACGTGGATCCGGCCGGGCAAGGCTGGATGGCGTCGTGTATCGCGCCCGCCTATCGCGGGGACGTGCTCGAGGGCGTCGTGGGCGCGGACGTCACGGTGGCCACGCTCGTCAAGCAAGTGCTCGCCCTGCAAATTCCCTGGGAAGGGTATGGCGTGCTGATCGGACGAACGGGGACGATCCTGGCCCTGCCTGCGGGCGGAGAGCGGGACTTCGCGCTCACCGAGCTCACGAACCACGATTATCAAGCCGCCATCCTGAAGGACACCTTCAAGCCCGACAGCTATAACCTCTTCAAGCGCAAGGATCTCGGCGACCTTTCGGGGTTCGTGGAGCAGCAGCGCGAGGGAATCCTGGAGACCACGCTGTCGGGCGAGACGAAACGAGCCGCGTGGAGCACGGTCGGGGCGACCGGCTGGAAGCTCATCGTCGTCGTGCCCCAGGCCCAGATCGACGGGCAAGCCGTGACGCTGAGCGCGCGGATCGGGCGCCTCGCGGTGTACATGATCGGCGGGCTCGTCCTCTTTTATACGTGCTTTTTCGTGTACCTCTATCGCAAGGCGCGGACCATGAGCCGTGGCATCGCCGAGCCGCTCGCGCGTATCAACGAGCTCGTACGCGAGATCGGCGAGGGACGGTATACGCAGGAGGCAAAACCCGTCGCCGTCGTCGAGCTCGACGAGACGGCCCGCGGCGTCGTGGGTATGGGGCGCAGGCTCGGCGAGGACAACGCGGCGCTGCTCCGCACGCAGGACGAGCTTCGTTCGGCGAAGGAAATGGCCGAGTCGGCGGCCCGCGCGAAGAGCGAATTTTTGGCGCGCATGAGCCACGAGATCCGTACGCCCATGAACGGCGTGCTCGGCATGACCGAGCTGCTCCTCGAGACCCCGCTCGCCCCGGTGCAAGAGGAGTATGCCGGGATCATCCAGGGCTCGGCGAAGAGCCTCCTTTCGATCATCAACGACATCCTCGATTTCTCGAAGATCGAGGCGGGCAAGATGGAGCTCGCCCACGAGCCGTTCGAGCTCGAACCGCTCCTCGAGGGCACGCTCGAGATGCTGGCCCAGCGCGCCCACGACAAACACGTCGAGCTCGTGCTGCGATTGCCGGACGAGGTGCCCGTCGGGCTCGTGGGGGATCCGGGTCGATTGCGCCAGGTGCTCGTGAACCTGCTCGGCAATGCCGTGAAATTCACCGACGCGGGCGAGGCCATCACCCGCGTATCGGTGGTCGAGGAGGAGGAAGGCTCGGCCCTCCTGCGTTTCGAGGTGAAAGACAGCGGGGTGGGCATCGCTCCGGACGACCAGGAGCGGGTCTTCGACGCATTCGCCCAGGCGGACGGCTCGAATACGCGGCGGTATGGCGGGACGGGGCTCGGGCTCGCGATCTCGCGGCAGCTCGTGCGCCTGTTCGGCGGCGAGCTCGGGCTCACGAGCGAGCCTGGCAAAGGGTCGACGTTCTGGTTCACGGCCCGGCTCCGGAAGGTCGTCCCGCATTCGCCACGAAAGGCCGCGCCTGCGAGCCTCTCGGGCCTTCGCGCGCTCGTCGTCGACGACAGCCCCGCCTCACGCGCGGCCCTCCGTGCGATGCTCGCCGGCTTTGGAATGACGGCGGACGAGGCCGACGGCGGGGGCGCGGCGCTCGGCTCGTTGCATCAGGCAGCCTCCGCGGGCCGTGCCTACGACGTCGTGCTCCTCGACCGTGATATGCCGGGGATGACGGGCCTCGATGTCCTCACGGCCGTCGTCGCGAGCCCGAAGATCGCCTCCGTTCCCTTCGTTTTGCTCTCGCCGGTGGGGCGTGAGGCCGCGTCTCTCCCGCCTTACGCGCGTGCCGCGTGGGTGCACAAGCCCGTGCGCAGGGGATCGCTCTCGGCCGCGCTCGCCGCCCTTGTCGGGCCTCGCGCGGCGATGGGCGAACAGGGGCCTCACCGCGAGAAATCGCCGGATCTGCCGGTGCCCTCGGGCCGGCGCGTCTTGCTCGCCGAGGACAACGTCGTAAACCAGAAGGTCGCGCAGACGATGCTCTCCACGCTCGGCTGCGTCGTGACCACGGTCGACAACGGGCGCGCCGCGGTCGAGGCCCTCGAGAGCGGATCGTATTGCCTCGTGCTCATGGATTGCCAGATGCCGGAGATGGACGGCTATCGTGCCACGGAGGAGATCCGCCGGCGGGAAAAGGAGAATGGGCAGCCGCGCACGCCCATCGTCGCGCTGACGGCGAATGCAATGACGCAGGATCGGGATCGCGCGCTCCTCTCCGGAATGGACGACCACGTGGCCAAACCCATCGAACGCGCGGATCTCCGTCGTATGCTGGTGCGTTTCACGGGCCTCTCGCAGGAGAGCTGAGCGCCTCCGCCCCTTGCCACGACCCGTTCTCGAAGCTTCCGTCTTCCCGCCTGCCTCGGCCTCGCGTATCGTTTCATGCGCCCCATGGAAAACCTAGAGCTTCGTTTCGCAGCGAAGGACATCCACCTCTCCGTGCGGAGCTTCTCGGTCGTGGAGGAGATGTCGACCCTCTTCGACGTCTCCCTCGTCGCTCGTTCTCCCGACGAAGACCTCGATCTCGACGCCATCGTCGGCAACGGCGCTTCGTTCAAGGTCGCCGGTGGGCTCGCCTGGACCGGCGTCGTCCAGTTCGCCGAGCAGATCGAGGTCGAGCCCGATGGGCTCTCCACGTACTTCCTGCGGGTCGTCCCCGCGCTCTGGCGCACCTCGCAAAGGCGCAACAATCGCATCTTCCAGCACCTCTCGATCCCCGACATCACGAAGAAGATCCTCGCGGACTGGGAGATCGAGCCCGTGATGGAGCTCGACGCGGGCACGTTTCCGAGGCTCGAGTACCGCGTCCAGTACGGCGAGACCGATTTCGGCTTCCTCTCGCGGCTGCTCGAAGAAGCAGGCATCAGTTACCATTTCCGCCCGCCGGAGCCGGGCCAGGAGTCGCCGAGCAAGATCGTCCTCGTCGTCGATCCCACCGTGCGCGACGCGGGTTCGCCGCTGCTCTACGTGAACAACCTCGATCACGCGAAGTCACGCGACGCGATCACGCATGTCAAAGTCTCGCACCAGGTCCGCCAGGGCCGCATGACCCTGCGGGATCACGATTTCCGCAGGCGTCCCGACTTCCAGCTCATCGCCGAGGCCAAGAGCACGGTCGACTTCGAGGACCGATACGAGAGCTACAGCTACGTCCCCGGCGCGTTCGTCGTGGATCCCGGGCGCGTCGACGAACGCGAAGGCAAAGCCCTCGCGGCGCGCAGGCTCGACGGCACGCGGCAAGGGCGGCGCAAGGTCCTCTTCCAGACGACCGCGCTCGGCCTCTCGCCCGGCGACGTGTTCTGCATGGAAGGGCATCCGCGGGGCGATCTCGCCAAGGATCGACGGCTGCTCCTCGTGCAACGCAACTTCGAGGGGACGAGCGAGGGCGACTGGGCGAGCTCCGGAACGGCCGTGTTCGCCGACGATCCGTACAGGCCCGTGCCCGTCACGCCCAAGCCACGCATGGGCGGGCTTCAGAGCGCGGTGGTCGTCGGGCCGGCGGGCGAGGAGATCCACGTCGACGCGTTCGGCCGCGTGCGTGTGCAGTTCCACTGGGATCGCGAGGGCAAGTACACCGATGAGAGCTCGTGCTGGATTCGCGTGAGCCAGGTATGGGCCGGGCGCGGCTACGGCAACGTCGCGATTCCGCGCGTCGGACAGGAAGTGCTGGTCGATTTCCTCGAGGGGGATCCCGACCAACCCATCATATCGGCCGCGTCTTCAACGGCACCTCGCCGCACCCGTACAAGTTGCCCGATCACAAGACGAAGACCTCGTGGAAGAGCGACAGCTCGCCTGGATCCGGCGGCTTCAACGAGATCACCTTCGAGGACGCCAAGGGGCGCGAGAAGGTGTTCATGCACGCGCAGAAGGACCGCGAGGAGATCGTCCGCGAGAAACATTCGATCCAGGTCGGCAAGGATCTCGACGTGCTCGTCGGCGAGCGCGAGTCACGCAAAGTCGGCGCCGATCAGACGCTCCACGTCGTTGGATCACGCACGACACGCGTCGAGCAGAGGGATGTCCTCGTCGTCGGCGGCGAATGCCACATCCAGGTCGGTGAGACGGGCGCCTCGCTCTCGCAGGATCGTGTCGTGCTTTCGACGGGCAAAGCCTCGCTCACGATCGCGGGGGGCGACATCTTCCTCGACGCGAGCGGCAGCATCAAGGTCAGCGCCGGCGCGCTCGCGGGTTTCGCGGGGCGCGAGGTGCACATCGACGGCGCGCCGAACGTCCTCTTGAACACGGCCGGTGCCACGTCGCCCGTGCCGATGTCGCTCGGCGCGGCCGAGATCAACCTCGCCGATCTCGCGTTCCCGGACGCCGTGAACAACGCGGCCAAAGCGCTTCAGGCGAAGGTGTTCGATGAGATCCCGGGTGGCTTCGACGAGCAGGCCGCCCTGGGTGCGCTGCGGCGTTTGCTCGAAGAGCCGCCGGCCTCGCTCGCGGATGCGCCGGGGTATCTGATGATGCCCGAGGCCATCAACGAGCAGCTCCAGGCCGCGATCGACAAGGTGCTCGACGTGCCCGGCGTGATCGTGTCCGACATCCTCGATCGCGTCGCGCTCGAGCAGAAGAAGCTCGCGGAGAGGCTCGAACAGATCCGCGCGCGCGCAGGCGAGATCGCGGGTGACGTGCAGGAGAAGATCCGCGGCGCGGTCGAGGATCTCCGTGCGCGGGCAGAAGCCGCCAAGCAAATGGCCATCGCGAAGTTCGAGGAGGTGAAGGGGAAGCTCGAAGCTGCGAAGGCAGAGGTGCAGGCCAAGATCCAGGAGCTCCGCGGCAAACTCGAAGAGGCCAAGGCGCGCGCCGTGGCGATGGTCGAGGAGTTCAAGGGCAAACTCGAAGCCGCGAAGGCCGCTGTCCTCGGCAAGGTCAACGAGGTGAAGGAGAAGTTCGCCGAAGCCAAGGCGCGCGTGGAGGCCAAGATCGACGAGATCAAGGGCCGCATCGAGGCCGTGAAAGAGCAGGCGAAGGCCAAGATCGAGGAGATCAAGGGCCGCATCAACGAGGTCAAGGAGGCGGCCCGGGCCAAGGTCCAGGAGATCAAGGAGCGCGTGATCGCGCTGAAGGATCAGGCCGTCGAGCGCTTCCAGGAGATGAAGAAGCAGGCGGGCGAGATCATCGAGATGGCCAAGACCCAGGTCGAGGCCGCGAAGGCGCGCGTGCAGGAGCTCAAGGCCCGGATCGAAGGCGCCAAGGAAGAGGTCAAGGCCAAGGTCCAGGAGTGGAAGGGCAAGGTCGAGGAATGGAAGGCCCAGGCCAAGGCCAAGGTCGAAGAGGTCAAGGCGCAGGCGAAGGCCGTCGTCGATGACGTGAAGGGCCAGATCGAGAGCGCCAAGGAGACGGTCAAGCAGACCATCGCGGACGCGAAGGAGCTCATCGCCGACGTGAAGGCGATCCCGAAGGAGTTCGTCGCCGAGACGAAGGCCGCGTGGAACGAGACCAAGGCCGAGGCGAAGAAGACCTGGGAAGACGCAAAGGAGACCTGGAAACAAACGAAGACCGAGGCCAAGGAGACCTGGAACCAGACCAAGGCCGAAGCCAAACAAACGGTCGAGGGCGCCAAAGAGGCGTGGGGCGACATCAAAGGCGACGCGAAGGAAGCCTTCCGCGACATCAAGAATGAAGCCGAGGACTTCTGGGGTGATCTCAAGGGCCAGGGCAAGGACGCCGCCGAGGGCTCGAAAGACGTTCTTTCGGGCGCGAAGGATCAGGGCCAGGGCGCGCTTGGGGATGCGAAGAGCGCGCTGCAGAATGCCTTTGGCGGAGGTGGCTCGGGGCCGAGCGGATCGAATGCGATCGCGGGCCCGCAGGGACACCTCGGGCAGATCGTCTCGCGTGCCGGAGGGTTTTCGGGAGATGACGTCGCGGGCGCGCTGAACAGCGGTTCGAACGGCGCGACGATCCTCCAGAGCCCCGGCGAAGGGCAGCTCTTCGTGATGAAGACGCAGGGCGCGATGCCCGTGTCGGGCGGCGAGCTCGAAGCGCACCTCGTCGAGGCGCAGATGAACGGGTTTTCATCGAACGACGCCTTCGTTCATACGCTCACGCAGAAGGGGTACGTGGTCTACGAGCGGCCCTGGGGCGAGCTCGCCGAGGCTTTCGTGAAGCGCGCAGCGGTCATCTGAGGAGAAGAGAATCGAATGTCGCGATACGAGAGCCGAGACGTCTCTTTCGACGTACCCCGCCACTGGGAAGACCGGACGATGGTGGCGTTTGCCGCCGCGCCGCGGCCCGGACAATCCACCGCGCCCAACGTGGTGATGACCCGCGACGTGCTCTCCGGCGAGGAGACACTCGTGTCTTACGCGGACAAACAACTCGCCGAGCTCGGCAAGCGGCTCGATGGGTTCGAGCTCAAGGATCGGAAGGAACGGACGCTCGGCGGGGTTCCCGGCATCGAGCTGCATTTCACGTGGCGCGCGCAGACGGGCGAGCTCGAGCAGCGGCTCGCGATGGCGCTCGGGCGGCGGCGCACGGTTTTTTGCTTCAATGCGACGGCGGCCACGGTCGACGCGGATCAGATGAACCCGCTCTTCGATCGGATCCTGTCCACGGTGCGTTTCCCCCGGCCGGGATCTCCGGGAGAGGAGACCTGACGTACATGACCACCGGTCATCTGGCGGCGAAGGTTGGTTCGAGGCTCGCGCACGCGGCCATGCCGCTCGTCACGCCGAGCCTGGCGATGGTCGCCTCGACGCTCGGAAGCCAGGTCGTGGGGCCCGCGGGGCTCGGCGGCGTGGGCGCGGCGAGCCTCGGGGCAGGCGTGGGCGCCGCGGCGCCGGGCACGATGATCTCGCTCGTGGACATGATCCCGATCCTGACCACGGGCGTCGTCGCCACGGGCGCGCCCGACGTGATGCTCGGGCCGGGGCAGATGGCCGTGTTTGCCCCTTCCCTGCCCCAGCCTTGCGCGCCGCACTTTGCGCAGCCCATTCTGACGGGCAGCCCGAGCGTGCTGGTGCACGGCATGCAACTCGTCCGTGTCGGCGACAAAACGAGCTGCGGGGCCATGGTTTGTGACGGGGTGAAGACCGTCGTCGTGGGAGGCGTGGCAGCGAACGCGCCGCCGGTTTCGCTCGGGGATCTCGCGGGCTCGCTCGGCGCGGTCGTGCTC